>JAVBSD010000196.1:0-2645 GCA_031547325.1 Victivallaceae bacterium
CCACTTGTCCATGACCGCGATGCCGAATTCCTCGATGGGGGTTCCGGCGAGGGTGGGGACGGTCAGGACCGCCATCTGTCCCCCGGAGAGCTGTTCCAGGTTGACGATCGCCGTTTCGATTCGCGAGGCCTGGCTGCCGAAGACGCCGGCGGTGTCGACCACCCGGCCGGTCAGGGACGGCACCTCGATCGCCGCCGCCATTGCGGTCAGCGCCCATACGGCCGCGAGGATGAAGAATCGGCGCACGGCGGATCAGAACTCCACTTTGGGCGGTTCGAGGACGCCGGCGGTGCCGCCCCGGGGCTGGAAGTATTCGGCGGCTTCCAGGCCCAGGCCGGGGGCGAAGAAGGAACCCGGGAATTGGCGGATCGCCATATTGTAATCGCGCGCGGCGTCGTTGTAGCGGGTGCGCGCCACCGCGATGCGGTTTTCGGTGCCGGCCAGTTCGTCCTGGAGGCGGATGAAGTTGGTGTTGGCCTTCAGCTCCGGGTAGCTCTCGGCGATCGCCAGCAGCCGGCCGAGCGCCGACTCCAGCGCCGCGCCGGCCTCGGCCTTGGCCGCGGGACCCGGGGCGGCGATGAGCCGGCTCCGGGCGTCGGCGACTTCGGCGAAGATCGACTCCTCGTGGACGGCGTAGCCCTTGACGGTGGAGACCAGGTTGGGGATCAGGTCGGCGCGGCGCTGCAGCTGGGCGTCGATCTGGCTCCACGCCGCGCTGACGCCCTCGTCTTTGGCGATCAGCCCGTTGCGGATCGACACCGCCGACACGAGGACGACGATCGCCGCGACGGCGACGATCCCGAGGGTA
This sequence comes from Victivallaceae bacterium, assembly GCA_031547325.1. Classification (GTDB taxonomy): domain Bacteria; phylum Verrucomicrobiota; class Lentisphaeria; order Victivallales; family Victivallaceae; genus JAVBQJ01. The sequence goes on from JAVBSD010000196.1 coordinate 809, forward strand.
ATCCAAAGTGCTTTCATCGGGATATGCTTCCTCCGGTTGATTGGGAAAGAATGTAGCATTGGGAACAGCCGTATGCAAGCATCCGGGACCGGAAAAAGAAATTTTGCCGGAAAAATGCGCTGCGGGTATTGACTTTTGGAGAAACTTTTGCTATAATTATGAAAAGGTTTCAAAACCAAAGGGATTTCATGGCATGATGGAAAATAGCGCCAACATCGTGGAGCTGGCGAAATACTGCAATACGTCGCCGGCCACGGTTTCCCGGGTTTTCTCCGGGACCGCCCGGGTCAAGCCGGAGATGCGGGCGCGGGTGCTCGAAGCGGCGCGCAAGCTCAACTACGCGCCGCAGCAGACCGCGCGCAAGGACAACGTCGCGATCGTCATCCATTCCAGCCAGTCGATCCGGCCGCCGTCGTGGTTCGCCAGCATGCTGGTCGGCACCCTGCTGCAGGAGATCGCCGCCGCCGGGATGATCCCGCAGTTGATCGAGGCGTCGCAGACCGGTTCGCTCTACCCCAACTTCACGGTGGCGGCGCTGGTGCTCGACTGGCGGGAAAATGTCGATGAATACCGGCGGATGGCCCGGACCGGGATTCCGCTGATCGGGATCAACAATTGCATCCCCGGCGGCTACAACATCTGTACCGACCACTATCAGAGCGCCGTCCAGGCGGTGAATTATCTGCTCGGGCGCGGCCACCGCCGGATCGGCTGGCTCGACACCCACGCCAGCAACTGGGGCAGCATCCAGCGCCTGCAGGGCTACCGCGACGCGCTGAAGGCGGCGGGAATCGAAGCGGACGAGACCATGCTCTGCGCCCAGGACGCCACCGCGGCGCTGGCGCTGGACGGCCTGACCGGCGTGCTCCACGCCGGGGCCACCGCGCTGGTCTGTCTGCATGAGGACTGGGTGACCCAGCTCAACTATTATCTCCAGGCGCTCGGCCGCAAGGTGCCGTCGGAGATTTCGGTGATCGCCGCCGAAATTCCGGCGCTGTGCCAGTGGATGATGCCGCCGTGGACTTCGGTCGAACAGGACCTGGCGCAGGTGGCCCGCGCGGCGCTGGAGCTGATCCGCCGCCTCGCCGACCGCCAGCTGCCGCCGGCTCCGGCCGAAGGCCGCATCGAATGCATGATTCCCGACCGCCTGATCGAACGGCGGTCGGTGGCTGCCGTCAAAACGAATATGGACTAACCCGAAAATACGGAAAGGGCGGAGAAAATGACTGGAAAGCACAATAAATTCACCTTGATTGAGCTGTTGGTGGTGATTGCGATCATTGCCATTCTGGCGTCGATGCTGCTGCCGGCCCTCTCCAAGGCGCGGGCGGCGGCGCAGGCCATCAAGTGCGTCAGCAACCTCAAGCAGACGACTTTGGCGCTGGTCATGTATGGCGACGACAACGAGGGGCGGGTCGTCGTGTGGAGCGCCGATAATCTGTATTGGAGCGTCCAGCTTCGCGACCAGCAGTATGCGTCGGTGGCGTCGCGGGTCTGTCCGTCGCAGACCACCGGCAACAGCGATCCGGAGAACAATCCGGCTTTCGTGTACGGCCTTGTCCTCGAAGGCCCGGCCGGGACCATTTTCAGCGACGCCCAGGGCGGCGGGCGCAAGATCGACGTCGCCAAGTCGCCGTCGGATACGCTGTTGATCGGCGATTCGGTCTACCGCGCCGGGACCGCCGCCTACATCGGGCGGCAATATTGCCAGATTTACCACATGAATGGCGCCCTGGGGGCCTACGGCTTTCACCTGCGCCACAACAGCCGCGTCAACGTGGGCTTCTGCGACGGCCACGTCGAGCCGCACAACATCGAGTCGCTGGCGGATGCCAAC
>JAVBSD010000072.1:0-7483 GCA_031547325.1 Victivallaceae bacterium
ATACGATGGAGGATCAAGAATATGCCACTAATGCCAAAAAGGGTAAAGTACAGAAAGGTTCAGCGCGGAAGTAACGCCGGGCTCGCCACGTCGAACAATAAGATCGACTTCGGCGATTTCGCGTTGCAGAGCCTGACCCGCGGCTTTATCTCGAATAATCAGATCGAGGCGGCCCGTGTTGCGATCAACCGTCATTTGAAGCGCCGCGGCAAGGTGTGGATCCGGGTTTTCCCCTTCCGCAGCTTCACCAAGAAGCCGCTGGAAGTCCGTATGGGCAAGGGAAAAGGCAACGTCGAAGGCTGGAACGCTCCGGTCAAGCCCGGCCGGGTGCTTTTCGAGGTTTCCGGCTGCAGCGAGCCGATCGCCCGCGAGGCGATGTCCCGCGCCGCGAACAAGCTCGGGTTGCGTTGCAAATTTCTGTCCCGTGAACACGAGTGAGCAAGGAGTGCTTCGGCATGAAGAATAATACCATTCGCGAAATGACCGACTCCGGTCTGGCGGAAAAGCTCGCCGAGCTGCGTCGCGAGAAGCTGACGCTGGCGATCCAGGCCCGCACCGGACAGTTGGAAAAGAGCGCCCGGGTGCGCCAGGTCCGGCGCGACATCGCGCGGTTGCTGACCGAAGAGAGCCGCCGTGTCGGCGCCCAAGCCCAGAACGAGGTCAGGTAAGACAAATGAGTGAAGTCAACAACGATATGGCCCAGCGCGGCCACCGCAAGGAGCGCGTCGGCGTCGTGGTGAGCGACGTTCAGGACAAGACCATCGTGGTGGAAGTTCATCGCCGCACCGCCCATCCTCTGTATAAGAAGGTGGTCAAGGTGCGTAAGAAATTCACCGCCCACGATGAGAACAACGACGCCAAAAAGGGCGATACGGTGCGGATTCTCGAAACCCGTCCGTTGAGCAAGAACAAACGCTGGCGTCTGCTTGAGATCGTCAGCCGGGCGGCCGAGAACTAATCAGCTTCGGAGAACAGTTGCTATGATTCAGATGCAGACCAGATTGGAGGTCGCCGACAACTCCGGAGCGAAATCCATCGTCGTGATTACGGTGCTTGGCCAGGCCAAGATTTTCGCCGGTATCGGCGACATCGTTACCGCGACGGTCAAGGAAGCGATTCCGGACGGCACGGTCAAAAAAGGTCAGGTGGTCAAGGCGGTCATCGTCCGCACCGCCGCGAAGATCCGTCGTCCCGACGGTTCGTACCTGTGCTTTGACCGGAATGCCGCGGTGATTGTCGACAACCAGAAAAACCCGGTGGGTACCCGTATCTTCGGACCGGTTGCCCGCGAACTGCGCGAGAAGGATTTCATGAAGATCATCTCGCTGGCGCCGGAGGTGTTGTAACATGGCCAAGTATCATGTGAAAAGAGGCGACCAGGTCGTCGTCCATACCGGGAAGTGGAAGGGCGAAAAAGCCACCATTACCGCCGTGCTGACCAAGAGCGACCGGGTGGTGCTGGAGTTTTCCGCGCTTTCGGATGAGAAGAGGAAAGCCATCGGGATGCGCACCGTCAAGAAATCGCGGCGCAATTCGGAAACCGGCGGCGGCATGATCGAGCGCTCGGTTTCGGTACACGTTTCCAATGTGGCCAAGCTCGAGCAGCAGGGCGAATAAGCGCCTATCGGAGAAATATTATGCCTGATATGAAGAAAAAATATACCGAAGAGGTGCGCCCCGCGCTGCAGGCCAAGCTCGGACTGAAGAACGTCATGCAGATTCCCAAGCTGGAAAAGATCGTGATTTCCACCGGTCTCTCCAGCGCGGCCGAACGCGACGCTTTCACCGAAGCCAAGAAGCAGATCACGGCGATGACCGGTCAGAGCCCGGTGATCACCAAGGCGCGCAAGAACGTTTCCAACTTCAAGCTCCGCATCGGCATGCAGAGCGGGGTGATGGTCACTCTGCGCGGCAACCGCATGTACGAGTTTCTCGACCGTTTCGTGCACAACGCGATGCCGCGTGTGCGTGACTTCCGGGGCATTCCGTCGAAGGGTTTCGACGGCGCCGGCAATTACAACGTCGGCATCACCGACGTTTCGGTTTTCACCGAAGTCGATCCGGACAAGATGAAGTATCCGCTGGGGATCAACATCACCATGGTTACTACCGCCAAGTCCGACGAGCATGCCCGCGAACTCTTGAAAATGCTGGAAGTTCCTTTCGGGGAATGACCAAGGAGTAATTTATGGCTAAAACCAGTCAGATCGTCAAAAGCGAGCGCGGGGACAAGTTCCCGGTTCGCAATTATACCAGGTGCAAAGCCTGCGGACGGGCCCGCGCCTACATCCGCAAGTTCCAGCTCTGCCGTATCTGCTTCCGTGAACTGGCCTCCCAGGGCCGGATTCCCGGCGTAACCAAAGCCAGCTGGTAATCGGCAAAGGAGAGATGATTCCATGAGTATGCAGGATCCTATCGCCGATATGCTGACCCGCATCCGCAACGCCGGAAGCGCGGGGTTGGCTGATCTCGAAATGCCCGGCTCCAAGATGAAGGCGTCCATCGCCGACGTGTTGAAGTCCGAAGGCTACATCAAGGATTACTCGGTCGCCACCGAAGGCGTCAAGAGTACCTTGTCGATCACTTTGAAATACTACAACGGCAAGCCGGTCATCGAGGGCCTGAAACGGGTCAGCAAGCCGTCGTGCCGCACCTATTGCGGCTGCCGGGAGATTCCGCGCGTCAAGGGCGGGTTGGGCATCGTCGTGCTGAGCACTCCGGGCGGGGTGATTTCCGGCAAGCAGGCAGTGCGCGACCGCGTCGGCGGCGAAATCCTCTGTTACGTCTGGTAAAAGGAGTTTTTGCAAGATGTCTCGAATTGGAAAAAAACCGATTCCGGTTCCCTCCGGGGTGACCGTGAAAATCGCCGACGGCATGGTTTCGGTCGAGGGCAAGAGCAAGCTTTCGATGAAGATGCCGCCGCACGTCGGCGCTGAAGTGCAAGACAGCCAGATCGTGGTGTCCTGCATCGACGAAGCCGTCGAGGCCAACGCCATGCAGGGCCTGGCCCGCAGTCTGATCAGCAACATGATCGTCGGCGTGACCGCCGGGTTCAAGAAGGATCTCGCCATCGTCGGCGTCGGCTACAAGGCCGCCATCGCCGGCGACAAGCTGACCTTGAACCTCGGCTTCTCGCACACGATCGAGTTCATGGTGCCCGAAGGGGTCAAGGTCACCGTCGCCGACGGCACCAAGATGACCATCGAAGGCGCCGACAAGCAACTGGTCGGGGAAACCGCGGCCCGGATCCGGCGTTTCCGCAAGCCCGAGCCCTACAAGGGCAAGGGAATCCGTTACGCCACCGAGAAGATCACCCTCAAGGAAGGCAAGTCGGTCGGCTGAGGCCTCCGGACGGGGAAAGGATAAACAGATATGATCAAAGACAACAAAGCCAGACGGATGCGGCGCCACATGCGCATCCGCAAGACGGTGTCGGGTACTGCCGCGCGTCCGCGCTTCTGCGTCAGCGTCACGGCGAACAACATCTACTGCCAGTTCATCGACGACGAAAACGGCGTCACGCTGGCGGCGACTTCCACGCTGGCCAAGGACTTCAAGGATGCCGGCGGCAAGCCCAATATGGAAGGCGCTGCGCTGCTCGGCAAACTGGCCGGCGACAAGGCCAGGGCGCTGTCGATCAGCGAGGTGGTCTTCGACCGCTCCGGGTTCAAGTATCACGGCCGGGTCAAGGCGATCGCCGAAGCCGCGCGCGAAAACGGCTTAAAGTTCTAGGAGCTTACTTATGGCGAGAAGAGAAAATTTCAAGACCGATGATGCCGTCAAGAGCGATCTGGAAGAATCGGTGATTTGCATCAACCGTTCGACCAAGGTGGTCAAGGGCGGTAAGAACTTCAGTTTCGGCGCCTTGGTTGTGGTCGGAAACCGTTCCGGCAGGGTCGGTTATGGTTACGGCAAGGCCAACGAAGTCGCCGATGCGATCCGCAAGGGCGGTGAAGCCGCCCGGCGCAATCTGATGGACATTCCGTTGGTCGGCACCACGCTGCCGCATCCGATCGAGGTCAAATTCGGCGGCGCCAAGGTGCTGCTGCGGCCGGCCTGCGTCGGTACCGGTTTGATCGCCGGCGGCGCGGTGCGTTCGATCCTGGAACTGGCGGGCGTCAAGGACGTGCTGGCCAAGTCGCTCGGCGCGGCCAACGCCGGCAACGTGGCCAAGGCCACCTTCAAGGCGATCGCGAGCCTGACCTCGAAGCAGGACGTGCTGGCCAAGCGCGGCCTGGACAATCTGTAACTCAACAGCGTAAGGTTGAACGATTATGAAATTGCACGAACTCAGCCCGACGCCCGGCTCGAAGAAGAGCAGCAAGCGGGTCGGCCGCGGCGATTCCTCCGGTCTCGGCAAGACCGCCGGACGCGGTGAGAAGGGCCAGAAATCGCGCACCGGCGCGGCGCTCCGGCCTTTCTTTGAAGGCGGCCAGACGCCGTTGTTCCGCCGGCTGCCCAAGCGCGGCTTCAACAGCCCCGATCACATCTTTTACCAGTTGGTGAACCTCGATGTGCTCGAGGCCAACTTCGACGCCGGCAGTGTTGTCGACGCCGAGGTGTTGCGCCAGAAGGGTCTGCTCGGCAAGAACAAGCTGATGCTCAAGGTGCTCGCCAACGGCGAAGTCACCAAGGCCCTGGTGGTCAAAGCCCACAAGTTCTCGCAGACGGCCCGCGCCAAGATTGAGGCCGCCGGCGGTAAGTGCGAGGAGATTGAGTAACTCCCGGAATCGACTTCCGGAAGCGGTCTGGCTGGACCGCTTTCGGAAGGGTTTCCGACCACCGGCAACCGCCAAACTTCAGGTGAAGGGGAAAGATGTTTAAAGCGTTTCTGAATATTTTCAAGGTGAAAGAGCTGCGCGATCGGCTGCTTTTCACCGCCGGGATCATTGTGCTGGTGCGCATTGCCGCGAATATCCCGTGTCCCGGGGTCGACCCCGAGGCATTACGGACCTACGTCGCGTCGCTCAATCCCGGCGGCAGCGGCGGAACGCTGATGAACATCTTCGACATGTTTTCCGGCGGCGCCGTGACGCGTTTCGCGATCGGCACGCTGGGAATCATGCCCTACATCACTGCGTCGATCATCATGCAGCTCCTGGTGCCGGTGGTTCCGGCGTTGGAAAAGATCCAGCGCGACGGCGAATCCGGCCGGGGCAAGATCAACCAGTATACCCGTTACCTGACCATCGCGGTCTGTCTTTTCCAGGGTCTCGCCGCCGCCTTCACCATGGCCGACCCGACCCGCATCGGCCTGACCGATCCGGGCAGCAACAAGCTGTTCGTCGGCAGCGAGTCCGCTTTCATTTTCATGACTGTCGTGGTCCTGGTCGCGACCACCATGGTGATCATGTGGATGGGCGAGCAGATCACCGACCGCGGCATCGGCAACGGCGCCTCGATCATCATTACCATCAACATCGTCGCCAGAATGCCCGATGCGATCATTTCGCTGGTCCGTTCGGTGCTCGACCAGAACGACACCACGGTGAACCTGGTCAAACTGCTGCTGCTGGTCATCGTTTTCTTCCTGGTCACCGCGGCCACGGTGATGCTGTCGCTCGGCTATCGCCGGGTTCCGATCCAGATGGCGCGCAAGACCGTCGGCGGCCAGGTCAAGGGCGGCAGCACCTACATGCCTTTGAAGGTCAACTTCGCCAACGTCATGCCGATCATTTTCGCCGGCGCGCTGATGATCATCCCCTCGGTGGTCTTTCAGTGGTGCGCCGGCCGCTGGGAGTGGCACGGCTGGGCTTATCTGTACCAGCTCTTCAGCTATGAGGCGCCCGGTTATATCATTCTGTACGGCGCGCTGATCATCGGGTTCTCTTTCTTCTGGGTGTCCACGCAGTTCAATCCGCTGCGGATTTCCGACAACCTCAAGAAGGAAGGCGCTTATATCCCCGGCATCCGGCCGGGCGAACCGACCGCCGAATATCTCGATGCGACGATGACCCGGGTCACCTTCGGCGGCGCCCTGTTTCTGACCGCGCTGGCGCTTTTCCCGACGGTGATCGGCAAGTCCTTCGGCGTTCCGCCGTTGATCGTGCAGTTTTTCGGCGGCACCAGTCTGCTGATTATGGTCGGAGTCACTCTCGACACCATGCGCCAGATGGAATCGCACCTGACCATGCGCAATTATGAGGGCTTCCTGAAGTCGGGACGGTTGCGCGGCCGCAACGGTTGAGGCGCACGTGTCGGTCAAAGTCATCGCAATCGACGGCCCGGCGGCCTCCGGCAAAAGCACGGCGGCCGCGCGGGTCGCCGCGTATTTTTCCATCCCCTACGTCAACACCGGCAACCTTTTCCGCGCGGTGGCCCTGGCGGCGCTGCGCCGTTACGGCAACCGGCTCGGCGAACTGAGCGAACTGGACTGGCATGAGCTGTTGAGTTTCCTGAAGCTGGAATACCGGCGGCGGCGCGACGGCTCTTACGACCTGCGGATGGGCGGTCACTATCCCGGCAAGGAATTGCGGCGTCCGGCGGTCACCGCCGTGGTCAGTTTGGTGGCGGCGATTCCGAAGGTGCGTGCTTTCATTCTCAAGACCGAACGCGGTTTCGCCGAAACCGGCTGGGTGGTCATGGAAGGGCGGGACATCGGCACAGTGGTTTTCCCCGACGCCGGATACAAATTTTTCGTCACCGCTTCGCCGCTGGAGCGGGCGCGCCGCCGCCTGGCCCAGGAGGGCGAAGTCGCCGCCGGCGCGACCCTGGAGAGCGTGGCGGCCGAGATCGAGGAACGCGACCGGCTGGATTCGACCCGCGAGATCGCGCCTTTGATCGCCGCGCCGGACGCGACGGTCATCGACACCACCGATATGGACTTGGAAGCCGCCGCCCAGGCGATCATCGAACGGATCCATCCCGATGAGCTGGCATGAGAGCACCTATCGCGTCCCCTACGCCGACACCGATCAGATGGGGGTGGTTTACTACGCGAATTATCTGGAATATTTCGAGCGCAGCCGCACCGAGATGATGCGCGACGCCGGGTTGCCTTACAGCGAACTGGAGACGTTGGGGGTGTATTTGCCGGTGTCGGAGGTTCAATGCCGTTATTTTGCCAGCGCCCGTTACGACGAGCTGCTGACTTTCCGTTCGTCGGTGGCGCAGGCGAAGGGGGTGCGGCTGATCGTCGCCACCGAGGTGTGGCGCGGCGGCGAGAAACTGGTTGCGGGGACGGTGACGCTGGCTTGCGTCGGCCGGGACCGCCGGCCGATGCGCCCGCCCGAAAATTTGGTCCGGGCATGTACGGTTTACAGAGGAGACAGCTGCGATGAGTGACACGATCAACACCGGTGATTTGTACCCTTTCCTTTTCACGCCCTTGTACGCGAAGCGGATGTGGGGGGGGAGCCTGATGAGTGAACGGCTCGGCCGCGTCCTGCCGGAATCCGACGAGCCGCTCGGCGAATCCTGGGAGATCGTCGACCGCGAAAACAATCAGAGCGTGGTGGCCAACGGTCCGCTGGCCGGCAAGACG
>JAVBSD010000444.1:0-3055 GCA_031547325.1 Victivallaceae bacterium
CCAGAAACGGCGTGATCGCCCACAAAAGTCCGATCAGGCTGAATTCCGAGAACCCGCCGGGCAGCGCTCCGCAGGCCAGTCCCGCGAGAAAGATCGCCCCCCCCGCCGCCGAGCCGAAGATGTAGACGAAGGCGACGCCCATCCACAAGGCGCTGCCGAGCAGCTCGCCCGAACGCCCCCCGAGCTGGTAGATGTCGTCGATCAACACCAGCGCCAAAAAGATCCCGAGCATGATTCCGGCGGCGCTGGCTTCGCTCCACGCCCGCGACCGCCGCGCCAGGATGGTGTGTCCGCCGGCGACCACCGCCGCCACCAGCGGCGCGACCGCGAAAATCACCCGGACCGGATCGGGCAGAACGCCCCACCAGGAGCGGACCGCCAGCACCAGAGCGCCGCCCAGGAACGCCGCCGCCAGCAACGCCAGCAGATATTTCAGCGCGGTATAACCGCCCGAACGCCGTTTGCGCTCGATTCCGGCGTAAAAGGCGGCCAGGCGCATCGCCCCGGCGTCGTCGATGACCTCGGCGTCGTACAGCGTACGCAACTCCTCCAGTGAAAACATCTTCTTCACGCCTCACCTCCATCAAGGGTTTGCTTCAATTCAATATAGACGGCGGAGACGGAAAAATCCCGCGCGAAATGAAAATTTCAGCGTTTTTCTCCCCGTCTCCGGGACCGAAGTGGATTTTCCCGGCAATCCGGAGTACATTACCCGATGGACGAAAGCGACACCTTATTTTCCCGGGGAGTGGAACGGCCGCTGGCCGACCGCCTGCGCCCGGTCACGATCGACGAAATCGTCGGGCAGGACCACCTGCTCGGTCCCGGCGCGCCGCTGCGGCGGATGGTCGACTCCGAACGGTTGTCGAGCTTCATCCTGTGGGGGCCGCCCGGCTGCGGCAAAACCACGCTGGCCCGGATCATGGCGACCAAAACCCAGATGCATTTCGTCGCTCTGTCGGCGGTCTTCTCCGGCATCGCCGACCTGCGCAAAGCCTTCGAGGCGGCGGCCGAACGGCGCCGCTTCGGCGAAGGAACCCTGCTTTTCGTCGACGAAATCCACCGCTTCAACCGCGCCCAGCAGGACGGCTTCCTCCCCTACGTCGAAAACGGCACCGGGACCCTGGTCGGGGCGACCACCGAAAACCCCTCCTTCGAGCTCAACAGCGCGCTGCTCAGCCGCTGCAAGGTCTTCGTGCTGAAATCGCTCGACGCCCCGGCGCTGGAAAAGATCATCCTGCGCGCCGAATCGATCGTCGGCCGCGCCCTGCCGCTCTCCGCCGAAGCCCGCGCCACCATCATCGAACTCGCCGACGGCGACGGGCGTTACCTGATCAACCTCCTGGAGAGCGTTTTCGACCTGGTCGCGCCGGAGGAAAAACTCGACGCCGCCGGACTGCTGAAGCTGGTCCAGCAGCGCGCCCCGGTCTACGACAAGGACCGCGAAGGCCACTTCAATTTGATCAGCGCGTTGCATAAATCATTGCGCGGCTCCGACACCGACGCGGCGCTCTATTGGGCCGCCAGGATGATCGACGGCGGCGAGGACCCCCTCTATCTGCTGCGCCGCCTGACCCGTTTCGCGATGGAGGACGTCAGCCTGGCCGATCCGCAGGCGCTGCCGCTGGCGATCGCCGCCTGGGACGCTTACGAGCGGCTGGGGTCGCCGGAGGGCGACATCGCGATCGCCGAGCTGGTGGTCTACCTCGGCACCGCGCCGAAATCCAATTCCTGCGACAAGGCGTGGCACGCGGCGATGAAGGCGGCCCGGGAATCCGGTTCGCTGCCCCCGCCCAAACACATCCTCAACGCTCCGACCAAACTGATGAAGGAACTCGGCTACGGCAAGGGCTACCAGTACGACCACGACACCGCCGACGGCTTTTCCGGCCAGAATTACTTCCCGGACGGCATGGCGCGCCGGCATTTTTACGATCCGCCGGAGCGCGGCTTCGAGCGCGAGGTCCGCAAACGCCTCGCCTACTGGGAACGCCTGCGCCGCGAGCTCAACGCCGACGCGGCGACGGAAGAATAGACCCATCAGAAAAGCGCGACTTCGATCATGCCCATCGATTCGTAAACGAACCGCCGGAAATGTTCGAAATTCTCCTCCGAGGGAATCAGGTCGAGGACGGAAAACGGCGCGACCTGCGAACGCATCCCGACCGGCGCCGGCAGGGCGTCGGCGCCGTTCCGGCCGGCCAGCATCATCAGGCGCGGCATATGCCACGCCGAGGAAACCAGAATGAGTTTCTCGCCGGATTCGGCGAAACGCCGCATCTCCGCCCGCGAATTGAGCGCATCCCCGACCACTTCGAAATCTCCGGGAGCGATGTCGTAGAGCGCGAAAAATTCTTCGAGCGCCTGGCGCTTCAGCGCGGCCGGCGCCTCCTCTTCGGCGATCGAAACCATCAGCCGCCACTCCGCGCCTGCCTCCCGGCAGAGCCGGGCGACGCGCGCCGCCTCGCCGAGGCGCAGCAGCATGGTTTCGCCGAAACGCGCCGGTCCCGGCAAGCCCGGATCGGAGTAAAAACCGCCGCCGAAGACCGCGATGCAATAGCTTTCCCCCTCGGCCAGCGCCGCCCTGGTCAGCGGCGGATGGCGGTTGGTCAGCCACCCGAGCCACCAACCGCCGGTGATTCCGATCAGGGTTCCCGAAACCAGGACGCCAACCAGCAGCAGCCTGCCGATCAGCCGGACCGGCCGGGAACGCCGGCGGTTCCATATCATCCAGATCCCGATGCCCAGTGTGATCAACAGCAGCGGCAGCGGGAAAAAGAGATGGGTCACGAATTTTTTCAGAGTCAGCAAAAACACGGTTCCACTCCGGCACGCAACAGCTCGTCGAAGTATTCGATGGTCTTGGCCAACCCCTCGCGCAGCGGGGTGGTCGGCCGCCAATCCAGCCATTTTTCCGCCTGTGAAACATCGGGACGGCGCTGCCGCGGATCGTCGGTCGGCAGCGGCCGGCGCACCAGCTTCGACCGCGAACCGGCGAGCTCGATGATCAGCTCGGCCAGTTCGCGAATGGTGAATTCGGCCGGATTGCCGAGGT
>JAVBSD010000100.1:0-2500 GCA_031547325.1 Victivallaceae bacterium
CGCGCTGCGGCGAATAGGCGCCGACCTCCAGCACGTCGCCGGAGGCCCGGTCGGCCCGCAGCCGGACCTGGACGGCATACCGCCCTCCCCGGCGCAGCGTCGGGTAAGCGTCGAAGTGCCAGCGGACCGGATATTCATTGGGAGAGTACGGCACCGAGAGCGCCATGCCGATGCCGGAGGCGTCGTCGCGGACGTTGCCGGGACCGGTCCAGCGCCAGATCCAGGCCCGCGCCGCCGGAATCAGCAGCGACGCCGGCGTCATGGCGACCGGGCAGCGCTCGAAATCCCAAATCCGCTTGGAGGTCATCAAATCGGCGGTCAGGCCCTCCATCTGATAGCGCACCAGCTTTTCGCGCTCGATGACGGCATTCAGGTAAGCCAGGCGCGCTTCACGCTCGGCCAGAGCCGCGTCGCGGCCGCCGGCGGCGGGATCTTCGATGCGGTTGTTGAGGGCATCGATCTGCATCAGGAGCCCCGGCACGAATTCGAGGTCGAGGCGCTGGATCAACTCCGTATCGTCGCCGGCCAGGCGGTAAGCCGCCTCGAAGGCCGCCACCGTATCGCGGCGCAACTGGTCGTCGCGGGGAATCTGCCCCCAGTCGAGCACCGTCCTGCCCGCGACGCCGCGCTGGTACAGCGCCTGGTAGAAGCGCCGGACCGGCTCGGAGGCTTTGCCGAAGACGTGCTGGCAATAATCGTCGATCAGGGCCGGGAACGACAGCTCCGGGTCCCACATCAGCTTGGTGAAAGCCCAGGTTTTCAGCCCTTCGCGTTCGCCGCCCGAGCCGAGCGGCCCCTGGATCTGCACCCCGTCGACGCCGTTGTCGCGGAAAAACTTGAGGTTTTCGTGCATCGCGTAAAGGGTGTTGTCGTAGATGAAGTTGTTGATGTAGGTGACGTGGTAGTCCCAGATGTGCAACTCGGGCGCGATCGGCGCCCACGCCGCCATCTGCGCGGCGAAGATTTCATTTTTGGCCGCCGGAATGTGCCTGAGGCCGTCGGGGACGGCGTCGGTGGCCAGCCAGACGGTGACGTTCGGCTCCGGCACGAATCCCGGCGTCGGCATCCGGGTCGCGATGTAGGCCAGCGTCGCCACCCGCTTGCCGGGGAACTCGTCCCGGAGGGCGCGGGCGATCTCGTTGACCAGGCTGAAATGCGCCGCAGCGAAGCCGTCGCGCTTGCAGTCCGGGCAATGGCAGATCTCATAATTGTCGCACATGCCGATCATCACGTGGTTGACGGCGGACGATTCGGCCAGCCCCTTGCGGGCGTATTCCAGCGCCCGCCGGCGGAACTCCGGGTTGCTCGGACAGCGCTGCATGGTGCTCCGGTTGCCGGAGGCGTCCATCGAAAAACATTCCGGCGACGCCGCCAGCTCGGAAGCCGGCACGATAAAATCATAGGAATGCGAAATCCAGGCGTTGGAATAATGGGTGCGCCGGCCGCCCAGCTCTTCGGGTATCTCCACCCACAACGGTTCGGCGCGGTTGAACAGACTCCAATCGGCGTCCAGACTGGCCATGGTCAGGGGATCGCGCAGCGATGAAAAAGCCGGCAGACTGTAACGCGGTTCGAGATTCAGCGTCAGATCGGGAAGATCCGGGATGATGGCGTATTGTTTGGTATACTTCCGAATCCCGACCTCTTCTTCGAGGAGCGCGTAAACCGCGTTCAGCGCGCCGCGCCGGGAGCCGCCCCACAAGTAGAGGCTGCCCTCCAGCGGCAGGATGGCGTAACCGGCGTCGCCGAGGTCGGTGTCGAGGTAGGCGCCGCCGTTTTTCTCCAGTAGCGCCGTCCGTCCGACGCTCAGGAACAAACCGCCCGTGAACTCCGATTCCTTCACCACCGGCAGCGCCGCCCCGGTGACTTGTTCGAGGCCGGAGCGCAGCTCCGCCGCCGCCCGGAGGTCGGTGGGAGCCGCCGAATCGGGAATCACGATCGCGTATGAACTGGCGCCTCCATGCGCCAGTTCAAGCGTCGCGGCGGCAGCCGTAAATGACGCGATGCCGGTGACGATGGTCAGAAACTTCCGCATGAGATCAATATCCGGCCTGTTTGTACGACACGCCGTAATCGAACCAGCCGAAATAATACTCGCCGCCCGACGGCGCATTGGTCCGGACCGCATCGCGGATCTCGCCGTCGCTGCTGCTCGCCGCGACATGGCCGTCAGCCCAGGCGACATTGCACTTGTTGTTGTGCCGTCCGGCGAAGTTGCCGCGCGAGTTGTCCGGCCAGGCGTGGAGCTTGGCATGTTCGCCGGTGCCGCTGCGGTTGCTGGAGTCGGCGAAGGTCATCGTCGTCGAAGTCGCCTGGCTCAGGTTGACGCCGATGTAATAGAAACCGCTGCCGAGCGCGGCAAAGGCCGCCTTGTCCTGAATCAGCTTGTTGCCGTTGTCGAGCGCGCCGTACGCCTGAAGCGTCCACCAGTCGCCGGCCACCTGCGCGAGCCCGGGGCCGGAGGGGCAGTGCGCCAGCGGCATCGAGGCCGGCGTGGTCG
>JAVBSD010000441.1:0-8928 GCA_031547325.1 Victivallaceae bacterium
TTTTGTTTTTTGGGAGAGAGGGGAGCGCTGGGGAAACGCGGCTGATGCCGCAGCTGGACCGCGCCAGGTGGGACCCACCTGGCCCCTGGCCAAAGCTGCGCGGCGGCCGACTTTTTTGTTTTTTGGGGAGAGGGAGATAAAAAAAACGCGGCCGGAACCGGCCGCGTTTTTTTCGCTCTTCCGCGATCAATCAAAGGCATGTCCGGCCGAGCCGAGCACTTCCTTGTTCTTGCGCTCGTAAAGATCCTTGAGCGCACTGCGGGCCGGACCCAAATACTTGCGCGGATCGAACTCGGCAGGCTTCTCGGTGAAAACCTTGCGGATCGCCGCAGTCATGGCCAGACGGCCGTCGGAGTCAATGTTGATCTTGCACACCGCCGACTTGGAGGCCGCGCGAAGCTGGTCCTCGCCGATGCCGATGGCATCCTTGAGCTTGCCGCCGTTGGCGTTGATGATCGCAACCTGATCCTGCGGCACCGAGCTGGAACCGTGGAGGACGATCGGGAAACCCGGGATGCGCTTCTCGATTTCGGCGAGGATGTCGAGACGGATCTTCGGATTCTCGCCCGGCTTGAACTTGAAGGCGCCGTGCGAGGTGCCGATCGAAATCGCCAGCGAATCGACGCCGGTACGCTTGACGAACTCTTCGACTTCGGCAGGCTGGGTGTAGGTGTGGTGCTCGGCCGAAACCTCGTCTTCAATGCCGGCGAGAACGCCGAGCTCGCCTTCGACGGTGACGCCGTGGGCGTGGGCGTATTCGACAACCTTGCGGGTCACCGCGACGTTTTCATCGAAGGACAGATGCGAACCGTCGATCATCACCGAGCTGAAGCCCGCGTCGATGCAGCTCTTGCAGGTCTCGAAGTCGGGTCCGTGGTCGAGGTGCAGCACGATCGGAATCGACTTGCCGCCGCCGAGCTCCTTGGCGTATTCGACCGCGCCCTGGGCCATGTAGCGGAGCAAAGTCTGGTTGGCGTATTCACGCGCGCCCTTGGAAACCTGGAGGATCACCGGCGACTGAGTTTCGGTGCAGGCCTGGATGATCGCCTGGAGCTGCTCCATGTTGTTGAAGTTGTAGGCCGGAACCGCGTAGTGGCCGGCCATGGCCTTTTGGAACAGCTCGCGCGAGTTGACCAATCCGAGATCTTTGTAGTTGACCGCCATAACCTCTCTCCTGAAAAAGTGTGACGTTGTAATGCCGGAAACTACCCGGCGTTTCCTTGAATTCATTAATTTAACCCCGAAATGCCCGGATTTCAACCGCCGGATGGATTTCGGGCGAAAAAAAAGTCACTTCGAGGTTGCGCCCGGCGCTCCGCCGCGGTAAATTAACCGCATGTCAAACACCCGGCCGATTTATTTCGATTACGCCGCCGCCAGCCCGGTTCACCCGCGGGTCATCGCGGCGCTGCCCGGATTGGCGGCGGAATACGGCGCCAATCCCGAATCCGCCCACCCGGCGGGACGGCGCTGCCGCTTCGCCATGGAAGAGGCGGCCCGGCGGATCGCCACCGCGCTGCTGCAAAAAGAATGTCCCGTGGTATGGGCGCCGACCGGAACCGATCTGTTCAACCTCCTCGCGGCCCTGGAATTTCCCCCCGGCGCCAGGGCGGTGACCGGCGTCATGGAGCACCCGGCGCTCACCGCCGCGCTCGGACGGCGCATGACCGTTTCCAAAGTTCCCGCGGAAGCTTTCGCCGAAGCCGCGGCGGGGGCGGCGCTGGCGGCGCATGTCCAGGTGCAGAGCGAAACCGGCATGGCCTTCGCCCCGCGTTCGGCCGGCGCATTGCTGGCGATCGACGCGATCCAGGCCGCCGGCAAACTGCCGCTGGCGCCCGGCGGCGACCTGTACGCGGTTTCCGGCCACAAATTCGGCGCGCCCGGCGGCGCGGCGCTGCTCCTGGCCTCGGAACGGGCCGGGCGGCTGGCCGGACAATTCAAGGCGCTGCGCGACGCTTACCGGATCGGCCGCCCGGAGCCGGCCGCGGTGCTGGCGCTGGCGCTGGCGGCCGAAACCGCGGCGGAGGAACAAGCCGAAGTGACGGAACGGGTCCGCGGCATCAACGCGTTTTTGCGTTCGCGGCTCGACGCGTTCCCGCTGCCGCTCGGCGGCCGGGCGCGCTGCACGGTCGCGGCGGAGGCGGCTTCGCCGTACATTTTGCATCTGACGCTGCCCGGATACCAGGGTGCGGTGGTGGCGCGGATTCTGGCGGAGGAGGGGGTGATGCTCTCCTCGGGCAGCGCCTGCCAGGCCGAATCCGCCGAGCCGAGCCCGGCATTGCTGGCGCTCGGATACGGACGCCGGGAGGCTTATGGCGGGTTGCGGTTGAGCTTCGGCTTCGGCTCGACCATGGAGGAGGCGGAACGCTTCCTCGCGCTCTTCGGCCGGGCGGTCCGGGATTATTGACCCGGCGCGATTTGTCCGGGGGTACGGAAAACATGCACTTTTCTCCGAAAAGGGCGTTTCCGTCCGGAAGGGCCGCGCGGAATTTGTTCCGGGATGCGGCCGGCATGTATATTTCTCCGGAACCCATTCGAAATCCCGGTGAAAAAACCGGCGCCGGCGGTTGCAAATGTCTGCAAGCCGGATTATATTGATTCAAGGGGATTATTGTGATTATGAAAAGCGTTCCATACCGGGTGCGGCGGCTCTTTATCGTCGACTATGCCCTGACTCCGGAGCACCGGATCGAAGAGTGCGCGATTCTCACCGAGAACGAACATATCATCGCCATCGGCGGGCTCAGCGCCTTCGCGCTCGAAGAACAACTGGAAATCCACCGGCTGGAGGGCGCTTACGCCACGCCGGGCTTCATCGATTCGCACATCCACGGCGCCGGCGGCTTCGACGCTTCGAGCTCGCTCGCCAGTCCCCGGTCGCTCGACCACATGAGCCGGGTGCTGGCCGAACACGGCGTCACCAGCTTCGTGCCGACCGTGGTTTCCGACGACCCGGAATCGATGCTGGGCAACCTCCAGGCGCTGTCGCAGCTGATGAGCCAGCCGGTCTCCGGCGCCGATCCGGTGGGGATTCACCTCGAAGGGCCTTTCATCAACCCCGGCAAGCGCGGTTCGATGCGCGAGTCGAGCATCCGCCCGATCGACCTCGGGTACCTCAAAGAACTGCTCGAAGCCAGCCGCGGGCTGGTCAAGCGGGTGACCTTTGCTCCCGAACTCAAGGGCGCGGTCGACCTGGTCGAATATTTGTGCAGCTGCGACATCACGCCGTCGATGGGGCACAGCCTCGCCAACGACGTCGACACCCTGCGCGCGATCGACGCCGGGGCGCATTGCTGCACCCATTTGTTCAACGGCATGCCGTCCCTGGCGCAGCGCCAGATGACCATCACCTCGGTGGCGCTGACCGATTCGCGGGTTTCGGTCGAACTGATCATCGACGGGCGGCATCTGCATCCGCGCATCGTCGATCTGGCCTGCCGCTGCAAGCCGGATGACAAGATCGTCGGGATCAGCGACGCCACGATGGCCGCCGCCATGCCTTCGGGCGACTACCGGATCGGGCCGACCGCGATCCGGGTCGAACACGGTTATTCCCGCGATCTCTCCGGGACCCTGGCCGGCACCACCACGCTGCTCGACGACGGCTGGCACAGTTTGATGAGCTACAGCCACACCCCGGAAACCTACGCCGCCGCCGGGGTCAGCCGCAATCCGGCGCTCCAGCTCGGGCTGAAGGACCGCGGCCGGCTGGTCCCCGGATTGCGCGCCGATATCGCGATTTTCGAATGCGGCACCAACCGCCCGCTGATGACGGTCCGGCGCGGCGAAGTGGTCTATCAGGCGGGGAGGTAATCCGGCATGGCCCACCTTTACCAGTTGCTGGATTCCGGAAACGGCCGCAAGCTCGAACAGGCCGGCCCGTACCGGATCGTGCGCCCGGCGCTGAACGCCTTCTGGCCGCCGGCGCTGCCGGAACGGGAGTGGGACGCCGCCGACGCGGTCTACGTCCGCAATGCCTCCGGCTCCGGCCGCTGGCAGGGGACGCTGCCCGAAGCCTGGCAGCTCGAATACGCCGGATTTACCCTCAACATCAAGCCGACCGGCTTCGGCCACCTGGGATTTTTCGCCGAACAGTACCGCAACTGGAAGTGGTTCGGCGAGGTGCTGCCGGCGCTGGGGCCCGGGGCCGGCGCGTTGAATCTTTTCGGCTACTCCGGAGTGGGGTCGATGGCCATGGCCGCCGCCGGGGCCAAGACCTGCCACCTCGACGCCGCCCGCGGCATGATCGACTGGGGGCGGGAAAATCTCAAGCTCAACCCCCGCGTGCCGGACACCGTTCGCTGGATCGTCGACGACGCGATGAAGTTCTGCCGGCGCGAAGTCCGGCGCGAGGGGCGTTACCGGCTGATCGCGCTCGACCCGCCGAGCTTCGGGCGCGGCGCCCAGGGCCAGGTGTGGAAGATCGAGGACGACCTGCCGGCGCTGCTCGCCGAATGCCGCGAATTGCTCGAGCGCGACGTCGAATGCTACGTCGTTTTGAGCTGCCATTCGCCGGGGTTTTCGCCGGCGGTGCTGGCGCGGCTGCTGGACTCGTGCCTCGGCGCCGGCGCCGGGGAGGCTTTAGAAATGACCGTGCCGGAGTCGACCGGCCGGGAGCTGCCCGCCGGCTGCTGCGCCGTGTGGCGCGGCCGATATCGCTGACTTTCGGAAGAATCCGCAACATAAGGAGTGGGACAAATGGCTGAATTCGTCAATCGTCTCAACGGATCGTTGCCCAAGGTCGGGATCCGCCCGACCATCGACGGCCGCCGCCGCGGCGTCCGCGAGAGCCTCGAAGAGCGCACCATGGCCATGGCCAGGCGCGCCGCGAAGCTGATCAGCGACAACCTGCGCCACGCCTGCGGGCTGCCGGTCGAGTGCGTGATCGCCGACACTTGCATCGGCGGCGTCGCCGAGGCGATGCAGTGCCAGGAGAAGTTCGCCCGCGAGGGCGTCGGCGTCTCATTGACCGTGACCAGCTGCTGGTGCTACGGTTCGGAAACCATGGACATGGACCCGCTGACCCCCAAGGCGATCTGGGGCTTCAACGGCACCGAGTTCCCGGGCGCGGTCTACCTGGCCGCGGTGCTGGCGGCGCATTCGCAGAAGGGCCTGCCGGCTTTCGGCATCTACGGCCGCGACGTCCAGAGCGCCGACGACACCGCCATTCCGGAAGACGTCCGCGAGAAGCTGCTGCGTTTCGTCCGCGCCGGTCTCGCCATGGCGACGATGCGCGGCAAGTCCTATCTGTCGATGGGCAGCGTATCGATGGGCATCGCCGGTTCGATCGTCAATCCGGATTTCTTCGAGGAATACCTCGGGATGCGCTGCGAATCGGTCGACATGTCCGAATTCATCCGCCGCATCGAAGAGGGCATCTACGATCCGGAGGAGTACCGACGCGCCCTGGCCTGGGTGAAGGCCAACTGCAAGGAAGCCGCCGACCACAACCCGCCGGAGATGCAGAAGACCCGCGCCGAAAAGGATAAGATCTGGGAATTCGTGGTCAAGCAGGCGATGATCGCCCGCGACCTGATGATCGGCAATCCGCGGCTGGGCGAGCTCGGCTTCGGCGAGGAGGCGATGGGCCACAACGCGATCGCCGCCGGCTTCCAGGGCCAGCGCCAGTGGACCGACCATTTCCCGAACGGCGACTTCATGGAATCGCTCTTGTGTTCGAGCTTCGACTGGAACGGCATCCGCGAGGCCTTCGTGCTGGCCACCGAAAACGACGCGATGAACGGCGTCTGCATGCTGATGGGCCATCTGCTGACCGGCACCGCGTCGGGCTTCTCCGACGTCCGCACCTACTGGAGCCCGGAGGCGGTCAAGACCGCGACCGGCTACGATATGGATGCTCCGGGGCTGATCCATTTGATCAACTCCGGCGCGACGACGCTCGACGCCACCGGGCGGATGACCCGCGACGGCAAACCGGTGATGAAGCCCTTCTGGGAGGTCGCCGCCGACGAGCCGAAGAAGTGCCTCGACGCCACCCAGTGGTGCCCGGGCAGCGCCGGCTACTTCCGCGGCGGCGGCTTTTCCTCGAACTTCCTGTCCAAGGCCGGCATGCCGATCACGCTGTCGCGCTTGAACTGGATCAAGGGCCTGGGCCCGGTGCTCCAGATCGCCGAGGGCGAAACCTACGAGCTGCCGGCGGAAGTTCACGCCAAGCTCGACAAGCGCACCGACCCGACCTGGCCGACCACCTGGTTCGTGCCGCGGACCACCGGCGAAGGCGCGTTCAAGGACGTCTACAGCGTCATGGCCAACTGGGGCGCCAACCACGGCGCGTTCAACTACGGGCACATCGGCGCCGACCTGATCACGCTGGCCAGCATGCTCCGGATTCCGGTGTGCATGCACAACGTCGAGCCGGACGGGCTCTTCCGGCCGAGCACCTGGGCCGCTTTCGGCATGGACAAGGAGGGGGCGGATTACCGCGCCTGCGCCAATTTCGGCCCCCTGTACCGCTGAAAAAACTCGAAATCAGGCCGCGGTGTCCCGGCGAATCCGCCGGGACACCGTTTGCCGTTTACATGGGAGAATGAAATGATTCGCCGGATCGTAATGGGAATGGCGGTGCTGGCGCTGGCGGCGGGATGCGTGTCGAAGCAGGAAGAAGAACGGGCGCAGACCCTGACCCTGGTGCATATGTGCGACCCTCAGCTCGGGTTCGGCCTCGACGGCTTCGACGCCGACGTGGCGCGTTTCGAGCAGGCGGTGAACCAGGTCAACGCCCTCGCGCCGGACGCGGTGGTGATCGCCGGCGACATGGTCAACGCGATGACGCCCGAGGCGATCGCGGCCTTCCGCGGCACCGCGGCGAAAATCAGAAGCCGGCTGATCCTGTCGCCGGGCAACCACGATCTCCTGGAGCCGGTCACTCCCGAGGGGCTCAAGCTCTACCGCGACACCTTCGGCGACGACTTCCAGACCCGCGAGATCAAGGACTTCCTGATAGTCTCGGCCAATTCCCAGATGTGGCGCGAAGCGCCTCCCGTCGAAACGGAGTTGCACAACTGGAGGCTGGGCGACGCCCTGGTCACCGCGCACACCCGCGGGATTCCGGTGATCGTGGTCACCCACGTGCCGCCTTTCATCTCCGACGTCGACGAACCGGATGAATATTTCAATCTTCCGGAAAAAATTCGCCGCCCGCTGCTGGATTTCAGCGCAGCCAACGGGGCTTTTCTATGGCTCTCCGGCCACATCCACAAGGCCGCCGAGCGTTCCTACGGCACCATCGCCATCCTCAACGGCGAAAGCACCAGCAACAATTTCGACGGCCGCCCCTACGGCTTCCGGGTGCTGACGGTCCGCCCCGACCGCTCCTGGGACTGGGTTTTTCACCCCCTGGAAGAGTGAACGCGGCCGTTCCGGCGCGTATCATTTTTTGCCGCGCGACGAGCGCGACGGTTTTGCGGAGGAATCCCGCAATTGCTTCAGGTCGGCTTCCAGCTCGCACAAACTGGCGGCTTTCTGCTCCAACCTCAGTTTGTCGCGGAATATCTGGTATTGCGCGGCGGCGATATCTTTGGCAATGTCGTGCGAGATTTTCCCCGTGTGGTTCAGAAGTTCGCGTCCGTTCAGTTTCAGGATGTCATCCAGCCGGGCGATCCAGTCGCTCATGTGCATCGGCATACGCCGCCGTGCTTGAGCTTCGGCAAAGGCCAGATATTGTTCCACCAGGAGTTCCAGTTCTTTCATCTCCTCTTCGGTCAAAAAGTTTTTAGCGGTCACGACATCGCTTTTGCGAACGCGTTCCGGCAGAGCCTTGTCATATGAAGTCATGCCGAGCAACGGCAACGCCGCGTCAACCCGGTGGGCAACCAACTCCGCCGCCGTGTGTTGGCTGATGGCCCAAAGCAATTTGTTTTGTACCGTCTGAAAGAAACGGATGGTCTTTTCGTCTTTCGGGTCGTAGTCGATGCTGGTCGTGTAAATATCCTTAATTTTTTGATAAAATATTTTTTCAGAGACCCGGATTTCCCGGATCCGCTCCTGTAATTCATCGAAATAGTTCGTGGAACTGCCGGACTTCATCCGATCGACGTCGATAACAAAGCCTTTCCGGATATATTCCCGCAGTTTTTCCGTCGCCCAGATACGGAAACGAACACCCTGCGGCGATTTCACCCGATAGCCGACGGAAATAATCACATCCAGGCTATAGAAGGCAATCGGCTTGGGAATGTCAGTAAAGTGCATATTTTGCACATTACTCTCTTTGGTCAATTCCCCCTCGTCAAAAATATTGCCGATATGCTTCGTAATAACCGAACGGTCGCGTCCGAACAAAACGCCCATTTGCTCTTGACTCAGCCAGACGGATTCCCCGGCCAGGCGGACATCCAGATTGATTCTTCCGTCTTCCGATTGGTAGATCAACATTTCAGAATCAAGCGGTTCGGCGGTCATTTCAAACGCTCCATGATTGCGACCGACAGTCGGGTGCTTTGTTCGTTCAATCCGGCAATTTCAGTGGCAAACTCTTCAGGCGTGCGCTGGGTGTCTTCGCAGGTTTGGAACTTCAGCGCGCCACCTGCCCATAAGACCTCGCGCAGCGTATAACCGCTGGCGGTCTTGTACTGAATAATGCCATTCTTCGACAATATCATCATTCCAGATGAATTGCAAATGATAGATTTTTGATTTCATACCAATTCACTTTCAAACATAGACCGGCAGCCGCCAGCCGGGGAAAATCCGGTCACAAAAATTCACTTATGATGTTTTCTGTATCATTCCAGCTTGCCGCCCCGGCCGATCATCCCGCCGTCCGGGGCGGACATTCCGATGGTTGAAAGGTGAAACGGCCTGCGGGCGTTACCCCTCGCGCCTTTTGCGAAGCAAAAAATAACACAACCAGGTTTGAAAGGATGGAGGGGGTTTGGGGGAGGAAGGAAATCTTTCCTCAAAAGATTT
>JAVBSD010000270.1:0-3574 GCA_031547325.1 Victivallaceae bacterium
AAAAGAAAGGTTTCGAACTCCCGCGACAGCTCCACCGTCGGACGGATCATCCCGAAATAATTGCCGATGTGCGGCTCCCCGGAGGGTTGAATGCCGGTCAGAATGCGCATGATAAGTAATCTTCTCCCGGTGAAGGCTAGGCCTGGCGGCGGCAACGGTTGATTTCGTCGCGGAGCTCCCGCGCCGCCCGGCCGGCCGCGGCGGCGAAGTCGTCGCCGCCCGAAGCGTAAATGATGCCGCGCGACGAGTTGATCACCAGCCCGGCGCCGGCGGCGTCGCGCCCGTTGGCCAGCACCTGCCCCACGTCGCCGCCCTGGGCGCCGACGCCCGGCACCAGGAAAGGCATTTCCGGACACAGTTCCCGGATCTTCTTCAATTCCCCGGGATAGGTGGCGCCGACCACCAACAGCACGTTGCCGTTGGCATTCCAGCGGTTAGCGGCGAGCATCGCGACGTGTTCGTAGACCGGACGGCCTCCGGCCACCAGGTTCTGCAGGTCGTCGCCGCCGGGATTGGAGGTCCGGCACAGTACGACCACCCCGCGGTCGGCGTAGTCGAGAAAAGGCTGCAAGGCGTCGGTCCCCATGTAGGGATTGACCGTCACCGCGTCGGCGCCGTAGCGCTCGAAGGCCTCTTTGGCATACATCTTGGCCGTGGCGCCGATGTCGCCGCGCTTGGCGTCGAGAATCACCGGAATCTCCGGATAACGGTCGCGGATGTAGCGAATGGTCAACGCCAGCTCGGCGTCGGCGTCGCAGCCGGCGTAGTAGGCGGCCTGCGGCTTGTAGGCGCAGACGAACTCCGCGGTCGCGTCGACGATGGCGCGGTTGAAGTCGAAAATCGGCGTCGCGCTTCCGCGCACCGCCGCCGGCAGTTTGGCCGCATCGGGGTCCAGCCCGACGCAGACCAGCGAATCGCGGTCGCGCCAGGCGCCGCGCAGTTTGTCCATGAAATTCATGCCGCTCCTTACTGCATGGTGGATTCAGGCACCACCTGGATGATGAACATATCCGAATAAACCCACACCGATTCCAGGTTGAGTTCGACGAAACCGATGAAATAAGCGCCCTTGTCCGGCGGCGCGCCCGCGACGAACTCCAGGGGGAAATCGACGAAAACCGCATTCTGCGGCTGCAGAACCAGCGACGAACGCGCCGGCGGCTCCTGGCCTTCGCGGAAATCCGGGCCGATGGCAATCATTTCGGAGGCGGCGGCGACGGCCTCTTCGGTCGTTTCGTCCGGGCGGTAGGGCCGGAGATTGAGGATGATGTTGTCGGCTTCCTTCCGGTACCAGCCGGGAATGGTCACCGCCCGAAAATCGAGGTTCTTCAACCGGAGGCGCAGCACCGCCCCTTCCTTCCCCGAAGCGAAAATCGTGTCGCCGACCGGCGCCAGCTTCAGATGGTAGGAGCCCTCCGGCAGCGGCGCGTAGCGCACGTAAAAAAGCTCGTCGTTGAGGTTTTCGACCTCCGGCGCGCCGCAGCCGGCGGCCAGCACCGCCAGCCAGACCGCGGCCAGCGGCGACGCAATTCGGCGCAGGAGGAGCTTCATAGCAGTTTTTTCTCGTTCTTGTTCTTGCGGTTGTTGCGCGAACCGATCTTGCTGCGCATGACGCCGAAGAACACCGCCACGGCGACGACGTAAAAAACGATCTGCCCGATGTTCGAGTCGAAGAGCTCCTGAACCTTCGGCCCCTCGTCGGAGCTGCCGCCCATCACCGTGGTCGCGACGAACAAAATAATCATGTAGACGCCGAGCCACAGCATCACGCTGACGACGGCGGAAATGAACTTGAACACCAGGAACCCGACGTTTTCGCTCACCCGCCGCGCCGGATAGGGCGAGTGGACCGGCCCGATACATTTGCGCTTGATCATCCGCGACCTCTCCATGATATCATGATTTGAAATTGTCTTCAAATTCCAATATACCACGAAGCCCGGCATTTTTCAACCGCCGCGCCGGCCCGCGCAACTTTTTTTTAAAACGGAAGCCTTGACAAGCATCGAAATTGCGATATGGTATTATTGTCAGACAATCATACAATCAGGAGCTTTCTATGCACCCCGTCAATCCGTTGAAAAGCAAGATCGTTTCGGGCCGCAAAGTCTGCGGCACCCACACCGCCCTGGCATCTCCGGTGCTGGCCGAAATCCTCGGGTACGCCGGTTTCGACTTCGTCTGGGTCGACCTGGAGCATGCGGCGGTCAACCCGGAATCGCTGACGGGGATGCTCGGAGGGCTCCGGCTCGGCGGCACTCCGGCCATCGTCCGGGTCGGCGTCGACGACGATCCGATGCTCAAACGGGTGTTGGAGATGGGGCCGGCGGGGGTGGTGTTTCCGATGATCCACACCGCGGCGGCGGCCCGGCGCGTGGTCGAAGCGACTCTTTATCCGCCGCGCGGCACCCGCGGCTGCGGTCCGCAGCGGGCGGTCCGTTACGGCTTCGACGATTTCGCCGGTTATCTGGAGCGGGATGTCGAGGCGCTGTGCCGTTTCGTCCAGATCGAGAGCGTCGAAGCGGTCTCCAACATCGAAGCCATCCTGGCGACGCCTTACCTCGACGGGGTCTTCATCGGCCCCTTCGATCTGTCGGCGTCGCGCGGGCGGCCGGGCGACGTCCTGAGCAAAGACAACCTGGCGCCGATCCGCCGGGTGGCGGCGGCGGCGGCCCAAGCCGGCAAAATCGCCGGCATCTCGGTCGGCTCGACCGACCCCGGGGAGCTGCGGCTGTGGGATTCGCTGGGCATCCGGATGATCGCTTCCGGCAACGATTACGGCTATGTGCGCGACGGGGCGCTGGCCAATCTGGCCAATCTGCGCCGGATCCAGGAGGAAGCGCGATGAGCATCGATTACCGGCTCGATCGCAAGAGTTTGCCGGAGGCGGTGGCGGAAAAGCTCGAAACCATGATCCTCTCCGACCGCGGCCGCCTGACCCAACGGCTGCCTTCGGAGCAGGCGATGGCGGCGAGTTTCGGGGTCAGCCGGTCGGTGGTGCGCGAGGCGCTGGTGCTGTTGAGGGCGCGGGGGCTGGTCAGTCAGAAAAGCGGCGCCTGTTCCTATATTTCGTCTCCGACGCCGGAAAATCTGGCGCAGGCCATCCGGCGGATGGTCACTTTGAGCGACATTACACCGCAGGATCTCTTCGAGGTGCGGGTCGCGCTGGAGACGGCGGCGGTGCGGCTGGCGGCGGAAAACGCCGACGCGGCGGGGCTCGCCAGGCTGGAACGTCTGGCCGAGGCGATGGCGGAGGCTGAAACCGCCGGCGACCGGGAGCGGCGCACCGAGTACGACATCGAGTTTCACGGGGCGATCGCGGCGATGAGCGGCAATCTGTTATTGAAGTTATTTTTCGACTCGGTGGCGGCGCCGTTGCGGGAGATGTTGAAGCGGGCGTTGGAGGCGAACGAGTTCGAGGACGGCGGCGGCTATTACCACCGGCAGGTCGTCGAGGCGTTGCGGGCGGGCGAGCCGGAGCGGGCGGAGGAGGAGATCCGGTTGCACTTGGCCAGGTCGATGCGCAACTACGAAGGAGCCGCCCTCTAAAAAAAGAACAAAAACAAAAACAAAA
>JAVBSD010000095.1:0-4027 GCA_031547325.1 Victivallaceae bacterium
GGTCATGGCGGCCAGCGACGACGACGGCGCCACCTGGCGCGACCCGGTCGCGCTGGAGGATTCGCCGACCCACGGGTACTGTTACACCGCGATGCATTTCGTCGACGGAGCGCTGCTGCTCGGCTATTGTTCCGGCGGCGACGGCATCCTGATGCTGCGGCAATTGACTTTGGCTCGTTTGAACCTGAAACATTGAACAGGAGGACAATCATGAAAAAAGTCGTGGCGGCCGTGATCGGCTGCGGGTACATCAGCAAGTTCCATTTCGAAGGCCTGGTCGAGGCGGGAGCGGAAATCCGCTACGTCAGCGACCTCGACGCCGGCCGGGCCGAAGCCCAGGCCGCGCTGTACAAGGCTTCCGTCGCCACCCCGGAAGCGATCTACGCCGATCGGGCGGTCGATGTGGTGGTGGTCGCCGCTTTGCCCACGGCGCACCGCGAACTGTGTCTGGCGGCGATCGCCGCCGGCAAGGCGGTGGTCTGCGAGAAGACCCTGGGCATGAATCTCGACGAGGCCCGCGAGATCACCATGGCCGCGAAACAGGGGGGCAAGCCCTTCTATACCAGCTTCATGAAGCGGTTCTTC
Organism: Victivallaceae bacterium; assembly: GCA_031547325.1. GTDB lineage: Bacteria > Verrucomicrobiota > Lentisphaeria > Victivallales > Victivallaceae > JAVBQJ01. Next base: position 586 of record JAVBSD010000095.1, read on the forward strand.
CCGGCCTCGCAAAAGGCGAAAGAGCTGCTGCCGTCCCTCGGCGAACTGATTTCGGCGCACGTCCGGACCTGGCAGCCGTGGGGCGACATGTGGACCATGGAGCCGGACGCGGAATTTTTCGGTTGCGAAGGCATGAGCTACGGCAAATGGGCGCTGGGCGGCGGCATGCTGACCCTGGGCGGCAGCCACCTGCTGGACATGACGGTCTACCTGCTGGGCCGGCCCCAGAGGGTCTACTCGGTCTGCTCCCCGCACCGCAAACTGGACGTCGATCTGCGTACCGAATCGCTGTTTGAAACCGCCGAGATTCCGATCCACTTCGAGGCGGTCGGCCATCCGCTGCCGCAACTGGGGCCGCGTTGCGACGGCTGGGAAGAACGCATCGAAATCACCGGCGTCGACGGCCGGCTGGAGCTGTACTTCACCAAGTGGGACAACTTCATGAACCAGGTGCCATGGCTGGTGCATTTCGACAGCCGGACCGGGACGACCACCCGCTACGATTTCCCGGCGGTGTCGCCGTTCACCGAGGCGGTGAAGTTCTTCTGCTCCCAGATCGCGGCGGGCAAGCAGGGGGATTATTCGATCTTCGCCGGCCACGACGTCGACTGCCTGATCGACGCGCAGCGCGTCAGCGGAAGCACCCGGCAGCCGGTCGATATCGTCTGGCCCCGGTGAACTGAAATCCGGCCTCAAAAGCCCTCCGCAAGGAGGGCTTTTGAGGCCGTTTGGCGTTGAGGAGGGTTTTTTGACCGCGGTTTTCATTGAATGACGGCGTATTCTTAAATTTTGATTTGCTATTCCCGGAGAATGGGATATATTATTTTTTCCATTTTCAGAGACGATTTTGAAGTCGAATCATCGTGAAGATGGTTTTTTTATTTTGTGTTCGGTCATTTTCGACGCGGCGTCCCGGAGTATTGCGGCCGGCCTTACGTGGCGTTTGAAACCGTTCGCAGGATGGGATAATAAACGGACCGGGCATTGCAAAAGGTTAAGAATTGGCGGACATGTCGGATTTCAACAAAGATTTGCTACCGATATTTACATCGACGAATACCGGTGTCTGGATATGCGACACGGCAACCGGGAAAGTGGTTTTCTTAAACGACTACTTCGCGTTGCTCGGCCTGACGCGTCCGGATTTTGAATTGCCTTCGTTGCGGGAAGTGCGGTCGCTGTTTCATCCGGATGACGCGCGGTCGATCGACGAAGCCGTTGCGGCGGCGTCCGCGGGCGGCAATATCACGATCACATGCCGTTACCTTGAAAAAGAGCGCAATGCCATAGCGCTGCAAAGTACGTTTATGTCCTGTTGCAGCGGCGTGGCCGTCATCACGGTGAACCGGGGCAGGGTAGCCGCTCAGCAGAGCTGGGAAAAACGATACGGCACATTGGTCAATTCCCTGTTTCCCAACTTTATTTTCGTGTTTGACGAAAATTTCTTTTTCGTGGACATCATCACACCCAACGGGTTGCGGTTGTTTCACAAGAACGAGGAATTGATCGGCACGAACGGGCGCGCTTTATATACGCCGGAAGTGAGCGAACTGTTTATTGCCAACATACGCGAATGCCTGAAGACCAACCATTGGCGGGAAATCGAATATCATCTTGATTTGCGCGGCATCCGTTACTATTATCAGGCGCGTATTGTTCCGGTTGACGGCGACAAGGCGTTATGTCTGATCCAGGACATCGGGGACCGTGTGCGGCGTCTTGAGGAGCTCCTTACCCAGCGCAGGCGAGCCGAAGAGTCGGACAGGATGAAAAGCGTTTTCCTTACCGGCATCAGTCATGAAATACGGACGCCGTTAAATGCCATTATCGGTTTTTCGGAACTGCTCGCGGAAGAGGAATCGTCCGAGGTTCGAAACAGTTACATGGAAATTATCCGCAGTAATAACGATCTGCTGCTGCAGATAGTCAACGACATCCTGGACCTGTCGCGCCTTGAGGCGAACATGAGCGAGTTTGTTTTCGAGGAGACGGATATTGTAAGTCTGGTGGCGGAATTATTGAAGCTTTATACTCCCAACATGAAACCCGGCGTGCGGTTGCTGTGCGACCTTCCGGAGGGAACTATACAAGTGCCCACGGACGCCAAACGGTTGCGGCAGGTATTATTCAATTTTCTGTCCAACGCAGTGAAATACACCGAACAGGGCAGCATCACGCTGAAAGTGGAAAAAGGCGATGATTTTTTGTTCTTTTCAGTCGCCGATACCGGTTGCGGCATTCCGGAGGACAAACTGGACGCGATCTTCAAGCGTTTTGAAAAATTGGACCGCTTTGTACAGGGTACCGGGCTTGGGCTGTCCATTTGCAAAACCATTGTGGAACGGCTTGGCGGAGATATCGCGGTGACATCGAAACTGAATGAGGGAAGCGTTTTTTCCTTCACGATTCCTTACCGGTATGTCGCGCCCCGCAAGGAGAATATCGGCAGCGTGCGTGAACTTGTCGCAAATCAACGGAAGAAAATTTTAGTAGTCGAGCCGTCCGAAAACGACATGCGGCGTATTGGCGAGATCCTGAAAGACAAATACGAATTGGTGGAAATCGCAGAGGAAGATAAAATAACCAGTTCCTTTATTCTTGAGCATCCCAACCTCGTCCTGATGAGCATGGAAATGGTCGGCAAGCAGGATGTGGTCAGGAAAATCCATAATATTTCCCCCAACATACCGATTATTGCGATGACGACCAGCGATTTCTATCACGATATGCGCTGGTCGATCGAAAACGGTTGCTCCGATGCGATATCCAAGCCTTTTTCCGCCAGTAAGCTGGAAGAGAGTGTGACGGCGTTTCTTGTGTGACGCCACGGGCGCCCGGCGGAAATGATGGGAGAATTGGAAACAGGCCGCTTTTCAAGCTGCTTCAGGATGTGGCGCTCCCGCAATTCAGCTTCATGCGCTACGGCAACGTCAGGGTCTTCATAATATCGCCGTCCAGCCGGGCCGCCAGAAGACACGGCTCGAATCGGCGGCTCAGGCATTGGGCGGTTTCGATGACCGCTCCGGAAGCGCGGGCGCGTTCCGGATCCGGCAGCACTCGAATGGTGTAGACTACATGCTCCAGCAACGCGTCGACAAGACGCAGCTGAAACATTTGGCGATCCAACGGGCGGATGTGTTCCGCTTCGTTGCGGGCCGCCCGGTCCAGGCAGAGCAATCGGGAGAGCGGCGCGGTTGGAACGGTGTAAAGTTCCGGATCGTTCCGGAACGTCTTCCAACTCGGCAGCGGACGCACGACGGGAACGTCTTTTTCCCATCCAAGCAGGATCAGGTCGTCGGCGGAACCGCCGCCGCCGCCGGCGCGGTAGCGGGTCATCGTGGTCGATTTGCCGACACCGCTGACGCCGAAAAGCACGGTCCCGGGAAACGGTTCGCCCAGCAATGCGCCATGCAGAAGAACTATACGGCGGCCGTCCGCCGCC
>JAVBSD010000077.1:0-2900 GCA_031547325.1 Victivallaceae bacterium
TTGTCTGGCGCAATCCGGTGACCGCGCTGTCCACGGCGCTCCTGGCGGTGCTGGCGGTGACCGCGGTGCTGGTCTACGCGCTGCCGGTCGGAGAATACACCCAGAGCTCGTGGAATGCGACGTATTCGCTGATGAGCGGAGTGCCGGATACGCCGTCGGCGGAGGCGCGCCAGCTCGACCTCAACACCCACTTTTACTGGATTGAGCGCGCCGCCGAGGCCGGTTCGGTCCAGGTCGCGCTCGATGAACTGAAGAACATTCTGGTGCGCGACCCGAACAACCGCGAAGCCCTGATTATGGCCGGCCGCCTCTACCTGCAGGTCAACCGCAATCTGGAGGCGATCGACGTTTGCCGGCGGCTCTATCGCGCCTATCCCGAATTGCCCTACCTCTATGAACTGGCATTGACGCTGCGGGCGGCCGGCCGCAGCGCCGAAGCGCGGGAAGTTCTGCTCAACGAACGGAGCGGGTACGACGAATCGGCGCAGGTCGAACTGCTGGCGGCGGCGCTGGCGCTGGAAGCCGGCGACGACTCCGGAGCGATCCACCATTGGCGGCGGGCCAGAGCGGCGGAAATCCACCTCGACGGCTATCCCGAGCTGAAGAAATTTCTGATCCGCAGCGGCGAGATCGCTGCGGACGGCGGGGACGGCGGCGCATGAGCGAGATTCTGATCCTGCCCGACGAAATCAGCAACCGGATCGCCGCCGGCGAGGTGGTCGACCGCCCCGCCTCGGTGGTCAAGGAGCTGGTGGAGAACGCGATCGACGCCGGGGCGACCGCGATCGGCATCGAAGTGCGGCGCGCCGGCAGCAAGCTGATCGCCGTGACCGACGACGGCAAGGGCATGGACGCCGAGGACGCGCTGCTGAGCCTCGAACCCCACGGCACCAGCAAGATCAAATCGGCCGCCGACATCGAGCGGATCGTCACTTTGGGCTTTCGCGGCGAAGCGCTGCCCTCGATCGCCAGCGTGTCGAAGCTGAAACTGAAGACCCGGCGCAAGGCCGATCCCGAGGGCCTCGAAATCGAGGTCGAAGGCGGCAAAGTCAAATCCAGCCGCCCCTCCGGCGGCGCGCCCGGCACCCGGATCGAGGTGGCGGATCTCTTTTTCAATACGCCGGCGCGCCGGAAATTCCTGCGTTCGGCCGCGACCGAGGAGCTGCATATTCAGGAAACGGTGATCATGCTGGCGCTGCCCTATCCCGGAGTCGGCTTCGAGCTGAGCTTCGACAACCGGGTGCTGTTCCGCAGTCCGGCCGGCCGCGACCTCCGGGGACGGCTGCGGGAATTTTTCGGCAAGGCGTCGAGCGAACGCTATCTCGAAGTGGAGGGCGAAACCGGCGGAATCCGGGTTTCGGGGTTCATCGCGCCGCCGGATTGGACCCGTTCGAGCCGCCGCGAACAGCGGACCTTCGTCAACGGGCGCATGGTCGATTCGCCGGCGATCTACCGCGGCATCCGCGAGGGATACGGCGAACGCGGCGAAAGCGGGCGCTTCCCGCCGGTGGCGCTCTTCATCGAACTTGAGCCCGGCGAATTCGACATCAACGTCCACCCGACCAAAAAAGAGGTGCGTTTCCGCAATGAAAACGCCGTCGCCGACGCGGTGGCGAAGGCGATCTCCGCCACGCTGCGCGGCACCCCCGGCCCCTCATTGAAGTGGGAGCCCAACGTGCCGCTCGACGCGCTGCTCGCCGGCGCGACGGTCGCGTACGAGGTCCCCGTTCTGACGCAGCCGGAGCTGCCGGCCGGCCGCGATCCGGCGGTTACCGACCGGCCGCAGGCGCCGGCGCCGCCGCCGTTGGTCTTTGCCGACGCGGTCCCGGCGAAATCCGGCGGCGTGGCGGAGGCTCCGCCTCCGGCGGCGGAGGAGCTGCCGGACGAGGCGCGGCGCACCCTGGCGCCGGAAGTGCCGCGCGGCGGCGCGTCGCCGATTTTCGCCCTGACCGACGGCAATGCCGAGGCGCTGCGCCTGATCGGGATTTTCGACAAATGTTATTTGCTGATCGAGCTCGACGGTGAATTGCTGATCGTCGATCAGCACGCGGCGCACGAGCGGATTCTCTTTGAAAGATTGCTGGCGCGGCGCGACGCCGCGACCATCCAGCAACTGCTGCTGCCGGTCAACCTGGAGCTGGACCGCCGGACCGCGCAGTTTCTGGAACGCCACCGCAAAAGCTTCGCCGAACTCGGCTTCGATCTGGCCGAGCTCTCCAGCCGCAGCATTATGGTCAACGGCGTGCCGGCCGATCTGCCGAACGACATCGATCTGGAGCGCCTGGTGCTGGATATCTTCGAAATTCTGCTCGAAAACAGCGGTTCCGGCGCGATGGCGCTGCCGCTGGAAACGGTGGCGCGCGCCGCCTGCCGCGCCGCGGTCAAAGCGCGGGACCTCCTGTCGCATCAGGAGGGCGAGGCGCTGCTGCGCGACCTGGTCCGGTGCGCCCGCCCGGACTGCTGCCCCCACGGCCGCCCGACCGTGATCAAGCTGGGCAAGCGCGAACTGATGCGCCGTTTCGGCCGCCTCGGCTGAAAAAAATAATCCGCCGCCAAGAATCCCGGCGCCGGATCGGTCTTATTAGCAAAAGAGACTTTTAACACGGGACGCATTCATCCGGTATGACCGATAAAGAGGCGCAATTCGATCGATTGATCGCGGACAAGTTGGACATGCTGCGCGGAATGGCCGGGCGGATCCTCGGCAATGTCGAAGACGCCGACGAGGCGGTCCAGGAGGCGTTGCTGAAGGCCTGGGAACGCTTCGGCGAGTTTCGCGGCGCGTCGCAGCTGTCGAGCTGGGTATGCCGGATCGCGGTCAATGAAGCTTACAATCTGCTGCGCAAACGCGAACGGGAAAAACGCAAACTCGAACGGCTGTTTCGCGAACAGCCGGAGGA
>JAVBSD010000392.1:0-3043 GCA_031547325.1 Victivallaceae bacterium
CCCTCCGACCGCTATTTCCAAGGCATGTGGAACTGGGACGCCGCGTTTCACGCCATCGGTGTCTGCCATTGGGACCCGGAACTGGCGCGGGATCAGATCAGGATCTTTCTGAAGATCCAACGCCCGGACGGAATGTTTCCCGATGTGTGGAAGCAGGCGGATAATACCGTGCTGGACGGAGGCTCCAAGCCTCCGATTTTTCCGTGGGCGGCGTGGGAAATCGAGCGGCGCTCCCCGAACCCGGAATTTCTCGCGGAGGTCTATCCGGCGCTGTGCCGCAATCTCGATTTCTGGGCCAGGCGGCGCGGCGGCAACGAGTTCGGGCTCTTCTTCTACGACGGAGAATTCGAAGATCCCGCCCGACGCCAGGAGTGGGGCGGTTACGAATCCGGCTGGGACAACTCGCCCCGCTGGGACAACGGCGTCTTCCATCAATTCACGATCGACCTCAACTGCTATATGATTCAGGCGTACCGCGCCATGGCGAAGCTGGCGGAGCGCCTGGACCGGCACGCGGACGCCGCCCAATGGCTCGAACGCTCCCAAGCGCTCGCCGAACGGGTCGAAAGCGCGCTCTGGGATGAGGGGAGCGGGTGTTATTTCGATTTCGACCGCCATAAAAACGAATTCACCCGCGTCGTCACCCCCGCATCGTTCATGCCTCTCTTTATCGGCATCGCCCCGCCGGAGCGGGCGGAAAAAATGTGCAAAATCGCGCTGGAGCACATGGTTCCCCTCTGGCCGACGGTGAGCTATCGCGACGCCTCGTTCGACCCCGTCGGCTACTGGCGGGGGCGCACCTGGATCAACGTCGCTTATTTCGCGCTCAAAGGATTGAAGCAGTACGGGTTTCATGAACTTGCCGACGCCGGGCGGAAAGCGATTCTGGAAATGATGGCCGCCTCCCCCGCGACATTCTTCGAGAACTATCACCCCGAAACGGGAATCCCGCTGGGCGCTCCGCGCTTCAGCTGGAGCGCCGTTTTCTGCATGCGATTCCTGCTCGACTGGGAGGCTCCCGAATCGTTATTCGAGCGAAAATTATGAAATACCCCAAAATCACCCTGCATATCGGACTCCCCAAGCCGTTGCGATTGCTCCACTTGAGTGACTCGCACCTGTGCCTGGCCGACGAACGCGACGACGAGCGGAAACGCCAACTCGCCCTTTCCCGCGCGGCGGAGTTCGAAAAGATCCCCGGAGAAACCCTGCGCCTTCTCGAAGAGGCCGTCGAGTACGGACGCAAACACTGCGACCTGATCGTGCACACCGGCGACTTCATCGACTTCGTGTCGCATCCCAATCTGGAACTGCTCCGGAAGCACTTCCGCGGGCCGGACTCTTTGCTGGCCGTCGGAAATCACGAATTCAGTCTGTACGTCGGCGAGGCGTGGGAGGATGAAGCGTACAAAAAACAGAGCTTCGACCGGGTTCAACAGTGCGTCGGCAATTCCATCGACTTCGCGTCCCGCGTGGTCAACGGTGTCAATCTGGTCGCGGTCGACAATTCGTATTATCTGTTCGCGGAACGGCATCTGGAAATGCTCAAGCGAGAAGCAGCCAAAAATCTGCCGATTCTGCTCCTGGTCCACAATCCGCTCCACACCGACGACCTGTACCGGGAAATGATGGAAAATCGCCGGCGGGAATGCGCCTATCTGGCCGGCACCCCGGAGCCGCTGCTCGCCGGGTACCCGGAACACCGGCGCCGCCAGCAAGCGCCGGACGCCGCGACCCAAAGCTTCATCGAATATGTGCGCCATGAACCGGCGATCAGGGCGATTCTGGCCGGCCATCTGCATTTCAATCACGTCACCCGACTGAACACCCGCCTGCCCCAGTACGTGACCGGCGGCACTTTCGACGGCTGCGCGACAGAATTCGAGGTGGTTTAGTATGACCCGCCTAAGCGTCATCCTGTCGTGCCATATCAAGAGCCCGTGGCTGGCGGAGGCGCTGGCGTCGATCCTGGACTCCGGTTATCATTTCCGCGACGCCGAATTCCTGGTCTGCGACGACGCCAGCCCCGATGGCGGCGTCAGCGCCATGGCCGCGGAATTCCAGAGCCGCCGGCCCGGACTCCTCCGGGTGCTGCGCAACGAAAAAAACCTCGGGGTGGTCGGCTCGTTCTCGCGGCTGATCGATGAATGCCGCGGCGACTATCTGATGTTCTTCGACTACGACGACGTCTTCATCAACTTCGACATCGACGGCTGCATGGCCTACCTCGACGCGCACCCCGAAACGGCGGCGGTCTACGGCAAGAAGCGCCTGTTCAACCTGGACGGCGACAAGAACGAGAGCCACGGCGGCGACTACAGCGCCTTCATGACCCTGACCGCCCCCTGCCCGGTGACCAACGCGATGATCCTGCGCCTCGCCGACGTGCGCGCCGCCGGCGGCGTGCTGCCGATGCAGGGCTCCGGCTGGGACATCTATTTGTGGCTGCGCCTGGGGGTGGCGAAAAACTTCGTCTTCGACGACTCCTACCGCTGCTTCTACCGCCACCACGACCGCCAGCTGACCCGGCAAAACCATGACCGGTACCAGCGCGATTATCAGTTTCTGACCCAATGGACCATCGAACGCCACCCTGAAGTCTACGACGCGCTGAAAACCGGCGCGCCCCTGACCATCACCTCCGCCAACCGCAACCCCTGCGTCATGCTCGCCGGCCGCATCGTCCAGCGCGAGGAGATCGCCGCCGAACAGAAGCTCAACATCCTCAACGCCGTCGAACAGGTGATGCCGGAGGATTATTCGATCTACGAATACCGCGCCAAATTATACGCCGCCCTGGGACGCCATGCCGAAGCGATGGCCGAGTACTGCAAAATGCTGGCGCTCTTCCGCGACCGGCATTACATCGAGCTGTGCGCCCTCGGCGGCATCCTCGGCCTCTGCGGCAAAGCCGGGATCGACCCCAAAACCTTCAACGCGATACGCAATTCCCTGACCGGGCAGTTCTTCGCCCTGACGCCGTCCCAGAAACACCAATTCGAAGAAGTCGTCGCCAACTATAAGCGGCACCCCGAGCCGGTCG
>JAVBSD010000058.1:0-5872 GCA_031547325.1 Victivallaceae bacterium
GGCGACCAACTTATGCAGTTGGATCGCACCAGGTTATCCAACCTGGACCCTGGCCTTGCTTCGCGGCGGCCGACTATTTTTTTATTTTATTTGGGGGGAGAGGCGGTTGAGTTCGTCCCGCAGGGCCTCGACGGGGAGCCCGATGACATTGGCTTCAGAACCCTCGACCCGGTCGACGATCATGTCGCGGTACTCCTGCAACGCATAGGCGCCGGCCTTGTCGAGCACTTCAACCTTCGCCAGGTAGGCGTCAGCGACTTCAGGCGGGAAGTTTTTGAACCACACCCGGGTGGCGACGGCGAAGGCGCGGCACAGGTCGTCCGCCGCACGGCGCAACGCCACTCCGGTGATGACCCGGTGGCACCGGCCGGACAATTCGAGCAGAATCCGCCTGGCGTCCGCCAGGTCGCGGGGTTTGCCGATGATCCGGCCCCCCGCCACAATCACCGTGTCGGCGCCGATGACCAGAGCGTCGGGATATTCCGAGGCCACGGCACGGGCCTTGAGCAGCGCGTTGACCAACGGCAGCTCCTCGGGAGAGGGCCACTCGGTCAGCTCCGCGACCGGCCGGGTCATCACTGCGAAATCATAGCCCGCCGCCGCCAGAAGTTCGCGGCGGCGCGGGCTCTCAGAAGCCAGGAGCAAGCGGCTCATCGATGCGCGGCTTCCCCTCCGACGACTCTTCGTCGTCGCGCGGTTCGAGGCGGATGTCGATCATCCGGATCGAGGTCAGCCGGAAACGCTTGTCCAGTTGTTCGCACAAACGCTTCTTGAACTTGGCGACGCTTTCGGCCAGGCCGTCGCTGTCGGACTGGAATTTGAAACGCAACCGCAGTGAATAATTGCGGCGACGGCGGTAAAGCCGGATGTCCTCGATCTGAAAAACCGGAAACTCCGGCTCAAGATCACGGGCGGTCCGGAAAATCGCCTGGGCGGAAACTTCGACCGCGCCATCCGGCTGCGGCATCGAAACCGCCGAAACCCGGCGCCGGCGCCAGCACAGCCAGATGATCAAATGCACCAGGAACCACAGCAGAATGAAGGTTCCCATCAACGCAACAGCCAACCAGTAGCCGCTGAAAAAATCGGCGCCCATCCGGTCTTGCCACATTCGAATCAGATTTTCCCACCACGACGCCATGGCTCACCTCAAGATTAATTCAGGGGAATTTCGACCTCTTCATCATCCCCGGCCGCGGCTTCCTTGTCCTCGGCGACCGGATCGTCGGTGTCGGCGACCATGACGGTGACACGGATCACGCTCATGCCGGTGATCGCTTCGACCTGCTCGATGACCGCCTTCTGGACCGCAAGTCCGGTCTCCGGGATGGAGTAACCGTGCTTGAGCACGATTTTGACCTCGATTTCGACCTGGTCGGGCTGCTCCTCGGTCTTGAGGATGGCGATCGCGCGGTCCTGGATGCGGCGGACGCCGACGAATTCGGCGATGCCGTCGATGAAGGTGCTGCCGGCGAGACGGGAAACGCCGTCGACCGACAGCGCCGCCTTGCGCACCAGCGAGGCGAAAACATTGTTGTGGACCCGGATATCACCGAGTTCGCCGGATTGGCCGAGCGTGCTCGACTGCGGCGCGTCCGGAACGGACGGCTTTTTGCTTTTCATTCTGCGACTCCTTTCATAAGGCGTTCGACGAAACCGGTGTCGTAATGCCCGGCGATGAACTCCTGATTGTTCAACACCTGCAGCGAAAACGGGATGGTCGTCTTGACCCCTTCAATAATAAATTCGTCCAGCGCCCGGCGGCAGCGCTCCAGCGCCTGCTGGCGGTCATTGCCCCAGACGATCAGCTTGGCGATCATGCTGTCGTAGTAGGGGGGGATGCGGTAGCCGCTGTAAACGTGGGTGTCCATCCGCACGCCGATGCCCCCCGGAGGCACGATCAGACTGACCAGCCCCGGGTTGGGAATAAAGCCTTTGGAGGGGTCCTCGGCGTTGATCCGGCACTCGATGGCGTGGCCGTTGAACTTGATGTCCTTCTGGCGCACCGACAGCTTTTCGCCGGCGGCGATGCGGATCTGCTCGCGGATCAGGTCGATGCCGGTGATCGCTTCCGTGACCGGATGTTCGACCTGGATGCGGGTGTTCATCTCCATGAAGTAGAAGTTGCCGTCCTCGGTGAGCAGAAATTCGATGGTGCCGGCGTTGGAATAGTTGGCGGCCTTGGCGGCCTTGACCGCCGCCAGCCCCATCTTTTCACGCAGCTTGGGATTCATCGACGGCGAAGGCGCCTCCTCGATCAGCTTCTGATTGCGGCGCTGCATGCTGCAGTCGCGTTCGCCGAGGTGCACGACGTTGCCGTGGTTGTCGGCGAGGATCTGAAATTCGATATGACGCGGATTGATCAGATACTTTTCCATGTACATCGACCCGTCGCCGAAGGCCTTTTCCGCCTCGGTGCGCGCCGCGTGGAAGCCCTGGATCAGGCTGGCGTCGTTGTGGGCGATGCGCATGCCGCGCCCGCCGCCGCCGGCCGCCGCCTTGATGATCACCGGATAGCCCAGCAGATGCGCCATGCGCATCGCGTCGCCCTCGGTGACGATCAGGCCTTCGCTGCCCGGAGTGGTCGGGACGCCGGCTTTTTTCATGGTCTCGCGCGCCACCGCCTTGTCCCCGAGGGCGCGCATCGCCTCCGGAGAGGGGCCGATGAAGGTGATCTTGTGCTTGGCGCAGGCCTCGGCGAAGTAGGCGTTTTCGGCGAGGAAGCCGTAGCCCGGATGCACCGCGTCGACGTCGGTGATCGCCGCGACGCTGAGCAGCCGGTCGATCAACAGATAGCTGGCGTTGCTGGCGGCCGGGCCGATGCATACCGCTTCGTCGGCGAGCCGCACCGGCAGACTCTCGGCGTCGGCCTGCGAATGGACGATCACCGTGCGGATGCCCATCTCCCGACAGGCCCGGATGATCCTCAAAGCGATTTCGCCGCGATTGGCGATCAGTATTTTATTGAACATAACGCTCCCTGGCGGAAATTCCGGCTTACTCGATCACGAAGAGCGGCTGGCCGTACTCCACCGGCTGACCGTTTTCGACCAGGATGTCCTTGATCACGCCGGCCTTGTCGGCCTTGATCTCGTTCATCACCTTCATCGCTTCGATGATCGCGACCACCGTGTCCTGGGAAACCCGGTCGCCGACCTTGGCGAAGGGCGCGGCGTCGGGGGCGCTGGAACGGTAAAAGGTGCCGACGATCGGCGAATCGATGGTGAGCCGCGCCGCCGCCGGAGCCGGAGCCGCCGCCGGAGCCGGAACCGGAGCCGCCGCGACCGCCGCCGGAGCCGGAGCCGCCGGAACGACCGGAACCGGCACCTGGACCGCGGCCGCGCCGGCGCCGCGCCGGATGCACAGATTATACTCTTCGGCTTCGATCTTGAATTCGGTCAGATCGTTTTCGCTCATCAGTTTGACAATGGTCTTGATTTCGTCGATTTTCATTTCACGGAAATCCTCTTATTGATTTTGCGTTTGCTCAATGCGGTGAACCAGGGCGCGCAGGCCCCAGAGGTAGGTGGCGGCTCCGAAACCGGCGAAAACCCCGGTACAGGCGGCGGCGGTCAGGCTCCGGTGGCGGAACTCCTCCCGGCCGTGGATGTTGCTCAGGTGCACTTCGACCGCCGGCAGCTTCACGGCGTCGAGCGCGTCGAGAATGGCGACGCTGGTGTGGCTGTAAGCTGCCGGATTGATCACGATGCCGGCGAAACCCGCGTCGCGGGCGTCCAGAATGCGGTCGACGAGCTCTCCTTCGTGGTTGGATTGAAAGGCTTCCACCGCGACTCCGAGCTCGGAGGCGGTCCGCTGCAGCGCTTCATTGATGGAAGCGAGCGAATCCCGGCCGTAGATTTCCGGGGAACGCACTCCGAGCTTGGAGAGATTGGGGCCGTGAAGAACTAAAATTTTCATGGTTTTAATATAGCATGCCGACGCCGATTATGCAAAAAACGGCCGCGAGGTTATGATTTGCGCCGGCTCCCGCCGCCGCGGCGCGACCGTTTTTTTCCGGCTTGAACCGGCCCGTCGGAAGGATTTTTGGCTCCGCCGGCCTGGAGCAATGTGACCAGCAGCAGCAGCAGAATCGCCTGGACGAACAGCACCGTCGCGGTCGCCCGGTCCACCCACAACAGCGGAATCACCGACAGCCCGATGATCAGCGCCAGCAGATGCACCGAGCCCACCGCCAGCGGTCGGCTCATCCCCATCCGCACGAAACGGTGCGAAATATGGTTGTGGTCGCCGATCCAGAACGGCTTGCGCCGGCGCAGCCGGATCGCCACCACCGCCATGGTGTCGAACAGCGGCAGCGCCAGGATGAACAGCGGCATCAGCACCGTGAGGCCGGTCGACGACGCGCTCGAATAATAGGTCACTCCGGTGGAGATCGTCGCCAGCAGATAGCCCAGGAAGTGGCTGCCGGAGTCCCCCATGTAAATCGAGGCCGGGGCGCGGTTGAAGCACCAGAAGCCCGCCGCCGCGCCGCAGGAGAGCGCGCTCAACGTCGCCATGAAATACTGCTGGTGCCAGGCGGAAACCAGCGCGAAGAGCGCCAACGCGATCGTCGCCGTCCCCACCGCCAGCCCGTCCAGGTTGTCGAAGAAATTGATCGCGTTCATCAGCAGCATGTACCAGAAAACGGTCAGCGCGCCCGTCACCCAGATGTTGTCGATGAACAGCGTGAAATGCATCCCGCCCAGCACCACCGCCACCAGCGCCACCAGGAACTGGCCGGCGAATTTGGGCGCGGCGGAGAGCCCTTTGCAGTCGTCGAGCAACCCGAGCCCGGCCGCCATGGCCGCGCCGGCCAGCAGCGCCAGCATGCGCCAGCTGACCGAATACATCCCTTCGCGGTGTTCCGCCAACGCCGGGAAGAGGCCGTCGAACCACCCCGAACAGACCGCGAAATATCCTCCGGCGATGCACCCGCTCCAGGCGGCGAAAATCGCCATCCCGCCCAGCAGCGGCGTCGCTTTGGCATGGAGCTTGTGCGCCTCCTGCTTCGGGCGGTCCATGACGTCGAAGCGCCGCGCCAGCTTGCGGCAGATGAGCGTGGCGAGCACGCCGGCCGCCAGGGCGGCCGCGCCGGCCGCCAGATAGAACCAATGCCAGGTCATCGTTTCACTCCTTTGCCAGGCCCAGCAGCCGGACGGCGTTGCCGCCGGCGATCAGGGCAAATTCGTCTTCGCCGAGGCCGCATTGCCGCAGCAGTTCCAGCGCCCTGGCCGGATCGCACCACGGCGAATCGGAGCCGAAAAGCACCCTTTCGACGCCGTGGCGGCGGATCATCCCGGCCAGCCTCTCCGGCTCCAGTTCGCCGACCAGAAACGAGGTGTCGAGGTAGACCTCTCGGCCGATCAGGTGCTGTTCGACTTCGTCCCACATCCGCCAGCCGCCGAAGTGGCCGAGCACCAGAGTCAGATGCGGGAGGCGCCGGTGCAAGTCGGCCAGCTCCGCCGGCGTGCTGTGCCACGGCGGCGGGAAGCCGCCGTCGGCCCCGGCGTGAGTCAGCAGAAACAATCCGGCGTCGGCGATGGCGCGCCACACCGGATCGAGGCAGGCTTCCGAAAAACGGAAATCCTGGTATTCCGGGTGCACCTTGACGCCACGGAAGCCGGCTTGCGCCAGCTCGGGGATGCGTTCGAGCACCTCCGGGTCGCGCGGATGCACCGATCCGAGCATCACCACCGGCGGCGTATTGTTGTCCAGGGCCCAGCGGTTGACGCCGCGGGCGTTGGCGGGCGTGTTGACCAGCGGCAGGCCGACCGAAAGGTCGACGCCGGCGGCTTGCATGGTCCGGATCAGGCCGGCGCGGGTGCCGTCGGCGGCCAGGGTGATTTCCGGAATGGCCGCCGCTTGTTCCAAC
>JAVBSD010000159.1:0-5397 GCA_031547325.1 Victivallaceae bacterium
TCCCCGAACATTCTGGCGACCCCGGCCGATTCTGGCGTGCCGCGGACGATGAGGTTGGCGGCCTCGAAGTCGGCAATTGCCAAATGAAACAGTCCATACAACACCCACCCGGCGGCGAACGCGCCGAGGAACTGGGCCAGCACGTACCCCGGCACTTTTTTCGCCCTCATCCTGCCGGAAAGGGCCATCGCGACCGAAACCGCCGGATTGAGGTGGGCGCAAGAGAGATGACGGGTCAGGTAAATTGCCAGAGCCACCCCGATTCCCCAGATCAAAGCAATCTGGAACAGGCCGCTATGGGCGTTGTAAAGCACCGCGGCGGCGACCGATCCGCAGCCGAAAAGAGTCAGGATGAAGGTGCCGAGGAACTCGCCGAGGAGTTCGTTTTTGCAAAACAGCCGCCGATTATCCATTTTGTCCTTCCGGATTCATGCTTTCGGAGACGGCTTTGCCGAGGGCGGCGATCTCCTGCGCGTATTCGAACAGCGTTTTTTCCCAGGAGGCGAGACAGAGCTTGCCCGCCTCGGTGATGGCGTAAACACATCGGGGTTGCGGCGTATTCTCCATATTCCAAGCAGAATTCAAAAGTCCGGCCGCGGTCATTTTTTTCAACATCCGGTAGAGTCCGGTCGGATCAATGGCCGAATAGTCCATAGTTTCACACTCTTTGAGCTTTTTCAGAATCGCAAACCCATGAAGATTTTCCCGGTTCAAATACATCAGGATGACCGGCTGAATGAACCGCTCCAAAAACGCTCCTTTGCAGGCGCACTTTTTCATGACCCGGATTCCGTTTCATATTGGACTTAGTCTAATGGCAATATACAGGCGTCAATGCGAAGAGTCAACCGTCAACATGAAATTTTCTTTGCCAGGGGCCGGGCGGTCCGGCTGCGTTTCCGCCTCGCCGACGCCGATCTCTACAGTATGCAGTTTCTTCCCTACCGGCCCGACCCGCCGATGCCGGAGCCCGGCGACCGGATCGATCCGGCGCGGTACGCCGACCGGTGACGGAGAGGAAATTTTCGAAAATTATATAGAAAACCGATTGCATTGCCGCAAAAGGCGGGATATTGTAGTACAATTCACTTAGGCGGGAGGATGCATGATGGCGGATCGGAGTTACCGGATCGGATTCCGGCGGGAGCTGATGCTCGATGATTTTCTGACCCAGGCGCGTTCGGGGGAGGCGGAGTTCCGGCAGCATGCGCCGCGGCCGCAGCCGGCGGAGCCGAGCCAGCCCTCCGGCTATTACTCGACGGTGATCGCCGACGCAGGGCGGTTCCGGATCTATTACCGCGACCGCGTGGCGACGCCGGAGGGGACGCCGGGGCCGTTTCCCGGTTATTTCCCGGGCGAATACATGGCCTGCGCCGACAGCGATGACGGCATTCACTGGAGCCTCCCGGACTTGAATCTGTTTCCGGGGTTCCCGGCCAATGCGGTGTGGGTCGAAACGATGGCGTCGCACAACCTGGCTCCGTTCATCGACGGCTGCCCCGGCTGCCCGCCGGAACGGCGTTACAAGGCGCTGGGCGGAACCAACGAGGGCGGATTGTACGCTTTCGCCTCCGCCGACGGCTTCCGCTGGCGGAAGCTGAGCGGCGAACCGGTGATGACGCTGCCCCGCCACCTGGGGACCTATGCCTTCGACTCCCAGAACGTGGCGTTCTGGAGTGCGGCCGAGGAGTGTTACGTGCTCTATTTTCGCATCGTCATCGACGGAATACGCTGTGTGGCCAAAACGGTTTCGGCGGATTTCCTCCACTGGGAGGAACCGGTCATCGAGCCGCTCAACCTGCCGGGTGAGCATCTTTACGTCAGCCAGATGGCGCCGTACTGCCGCGAACCGGACCTGTACATCGGGACGCCGACCCGTTATTTCGAGGGCCGCGGTTCGGCGACCGACGTCACTTTGTGCTTTTCGCGCGGCGGCGGCGCTTTGTTCCGGCCCTTTCCCGGCGGCTGGATCTGGCCGGGGACCGAGCCGGAGCGCTGGCTCAACCGCGCCAACTACATCGCGCGCAACATCATCGAAACCAAACCGGGGGAGCTGTCGCTCTACCATTGTTCGAGCCGGGTGCGTTTCACGCTGCGGATGGACGGCTTCATTTCGCTCCACGGCGGCCTGGGCGGCGGCGAATGGGTTTCGCGGCCGATGATCTGGCCGGAGGGGGGCGTGACGATGGAGTTCAACGTCGCGACTTCGGCGGGCGGTCGTTTCGAGGTCGAAATGCTTGACGCCGCCGGACGGGCGCTGCCGGGGTGTTCTTTCGCCGACGGCGGGTTGTTCTTCGGCGACGAACCGGCCTGGCGGCCGGCGTGGCGGGAGAGGCCGGCGCCGGAGACGGAGTTCCGGCTGCGCTGCCGCCTGGCGGAGGCCGACTGGTACAGCTTCAAGATAAAGAACACGTGAGTTCGGGCTCAATGGGAGCGATTTTTTTTGTAAAGGGGTTGCGCGGCCGGGGAAGTAGCGCTATATTAAAGCCAGGCAACCGGAAGAGAGTGCCAAATTAAAAGGAGTTTGCCATGAAGAAAGTTTCGTTTCTCGTTATCGCCGCCGCGGTTGCGGCCATGTTCGTCGGATGCGCCAGCGTCCAGGTTGCCGACAAGGCTCAATTCAACGATATGGAGGGCGACGCGATTGCCCACGTCAACTCCCAGAACTGGGGTCTTTATTTCCTGAACGTGCCGATGTTCACCGGTTCCTCCAATGAAATCGGTTCGATTTCCTGCTTCAACGAAGACAGCGTCAACGTCGGCGCGGCCACCAAGGTTCTGACCGCCAAGGCGAAGGAACTGGGAGCGAAAGAGGTCACCGACGTGCAGTCGCAGCGCAGCAGCATCATGCTGCCGTTCCCCTTCCCCTTCCTGTTCTACATCAAGGAAGTCAACGTTTCCGGGAACGCGGTCCGCTAAGATCTTTGGAAGCTCCGGTTTGCCTCGGCCACCCTGTTTGGGTGGCTTTTTTTGTTTTTGCGGCAATAATTCGGCAATGCGATTTGTAATTGGGCCGATGGGGATATATCTTTTGAATGGCGGAATTCGCCAATAGAAAGGATTGAGTGGAATGAGCATCGGAGTTTATGTCGCCATCGGCGTCGGCGTCCTGCTGGTCATCGTCATCGTCGCCATGGTCAACAGCCTGATCGGCAAAAAAAATCAGGTGGAAAACACCTTCGCCGGCATCGACGTGCAGCTGAAGAAGCGCTACGACCTGATTCCGAACCTGGTCGCCTCGGTCCAGAAATACATGACCCACGAGCGCGACGTCCTGGAGAATGTCACCGCGTTGCGTTCCCGGGCGATGGAGCCGGGAGTCGGCGCCGACGAACGCATCCGCATCGACAATCAGATGTCGGGGATGCTGCGCGGACTGATGGTTCAGATCGAGAGCTACCCGCAGCTCAAGGCGTCGGAAAATGTCATGCAGCTGCAACGCGCGCTCAACGAAGTCGAGGAGCAGATCGCCGCGATCCGCCGCGCCTACAACGCCGCGGTCACCGATTACAACAACGCGGTCGAGATGTTTCCGTCCAATCTGATCGCCGGGATGATGAGCTACCGCCGCCGCGAACTCTTCGTGATTCCCGAGGCGGAACGCGCCAACGTCGACGTCCACGCGCTCTTTGCGCGCTGAATTCGTGCAGGGATAGAGGAGCGCTCAGGTGGCGGATCTCCGCGAATTCTACGATACCGAACTGGCGCCGAAACTGGCGCAGCTGGAGCGGCGGCGCGCCAAAGCCGCCGCCTGGACTCTGGCGGCCGCGGCTGCGGCGCTCGCGATACTGGGGGCGCTGCTTGCCGCCGGTTACGGTGTTGCGGCGCTGATCGGCGTGTGCGTCGGGGCGGCGCTGGTGTTCATGGTCGCCCGCCCGGCGTTCGACACGCTCAACACCGACTACAAATACCTGGTGATTTCCAAGTTGCTCGATTCCTTCGGCTCCGGATTCACCTATCTGCCGAAGGGCGGGATTTCGCGCGATGAATTCAACGCTTCGCAGTTGTTTTCGACCAAACCCAACCGCTATTCGAGCGAGGACCTGGTGACCGGGCGCATCGGCAAAACTGACCTGAAATTCGCTGAAATCGACGCCAAACACGAGTCCGGGAGCGGCAAGAACCGCAGCGTCAAGGTCGTTTTTCGCGGCATCTTTTTCACCGCCGACTTCCACAAGGATTTCGCCGGCGCGACCTGGGTGGTGCCGGATTTCGCCGAGCGCACCTTCGGCAGCTGGCTCGGCAATATGCTGCAGAAGGCCAACTTTTCCCGGCCGGGGCAGCTGGTCAAGCTCGAAGACCCCGAATTCGAGAAGCTGTTCGCGGTCTACGGCTTCGACCAGGTCGAGGCGCGTTACATCCTGACGCCGGGCATGATGGAGCGGATGGTCGCGCTGCGGAAGCAGTTCAATGGCGATTTGTACTTCGCTTTTCTGCATTCGACGGTGAAGATCGCCGTCGCCACCCGGAAAAATCTCTTCGAGGCTCCGGGACGCGGCTTGAAGTCCTACCTCAATTTCGACCGGGTTTGCGACCATTACCGCTGGCTGGTCTCCCTGATCGGCATCGTCGAAGCGCTGAACCTCAACACCCGGATCTGGACCAAGGAATAAAGCAAATCAACGTCAGGAGGAAATGGATATGGCTCAAAAAATCATGATCGTCAACGGCGCGGTGCGCCGCGCCGGCAATACCGCGTTTATCGTCCGGCAGATCGCCGCCGGCGCGGAGGCCGCCGGCCATGAAGTCGCCCTGGTCGAACTGGCCCCGCTCAAGGGCTTCGGGCAGGGCTGCATCAGCTGCTTCGGCTGCCAGCGCTCGGACAAGTTCCGCTGCGTCCTCGCCGACGAAGTTTCGCCGGTGCTCGAGGCGCTCGGCAACTATGACCGGATTGTCCTGGCGGCGCCGATTTACTTTTTCAGCGCGGCCAGCCAGCTCAAGGCCTTCATGGACCGCTTTTACTGCCAGGTCAAATACGACGGCGACAAGCTGGTCTCGCCGCTCGCCAAAGTCGCCTTCGACGTGGTCGCCACCGCCGGGGCGGGGCGCGACGATTCCGGCGTCCAGACCTTCCTCGACACCGTGCGCGGCGTCGCCGGTTTCCTGGGATGTCCCGAGCCGCGGTTGTTCTTCGCCGGCAATTGCGGCGAATCGGTCGAGCCGCTCAAGGACGACGCCGCGGTCGCCGCGGCCGCGGTTGAATTCGGAAAAAATTTATAGTCGGGACGTATGAGAAATAAACCGATCGAGTTGACCAGCGGATTATGCCGCCTGAAATTGAACCCGGGCAACGGGCGCATCGAGAGCTTCACCCTGGACGGCGAGGAACTGATCGAGCCGGCGGAACAGCTTTTTACCCTCGGATTCCGCGATAACTCCGGCGATCCGATCATTCTT
>JAVBSD010000188.1:0-3984 GCA_031547325.1 Victivallaceae bacterium
GGCGCAACACCTCGCACCGGAAGACCTGGGGAGTTTCCACCAGCGCCAGCCGGTCGCGCGCCAGCGTCGCGGTGATGACGCAGTCGGCGTCGACCTCTTTGACCGTGTCGGTGACCCGGTGCGCCGGAATCGCCGCGCCGAGCCGCTCCGCCATCCGGAATAAATCCTCCAGCAGCTGCGGCCGGGTCAGCGGCCGCGCGGCGTCGTGAATCGCGACCAGAGCGCACTCCTCCGGCAACGCCGCCAGGGCGTTGGCCACCGATTCGCCGCGGACCGCGCCTCCGGCGACCAGCGTCGCCGGGACGCCGGCCGCGTCGGCAATGCGGCGGTATTCTTCCCATGCCGGCGGCGGAGCCGCGACGATCACGGTTTGAACCAGGGGCGCAAACCGTTCCAGCGAATGCTGAAGGATTGGCTTGCCGGCCAGGAGCTGAAGCAGTTTGCCGCCGCCGAAACGGGAGGCATTCCCGCCGGCGGCGACGATCAGTGCGCGATGCGCCATGTCCTTACGGATTGGCGGAGCTCGGCACCATGATGACGGTCTGCCGCTTCAGGATGCCGTCTTCGGGGATGAAGCCCGGATTGAGCTCGCGGATCGCGTCCTCGGTGACCCGGTAGCGCGCCGCGAATTCATGCAGCGGCTGGTCGCGGTCGACCATGTGCGGCACCGCGGTGCCGGTGACGGTCCGGCTGACGGTTTCGTCCACGGTCACAACCTCCGGACCGGGATTGACCTGAGTGGGCTCGTTGACAATGCCGTCCAGGTTGACGTCAATGGGAGCCGTGTTGCTTTCAGCAGGCGGCACGGTCGTCCCGCCGTTCGACGGCGGAGTGACAGGCTGCCTGGCGGGCGGCGTCGTGGCAACGGGAGCGACGGGAGCGGCGGCGACCTTGCCGGGGATGGTCAGCTTCTGGCCGATCTGGAGCACCGAACCTTCGGAGAGGTTGTTGGCCTTCAGGAGCTCGGAAGTGGAGACGCCGTGAGCCTTGGCGATCTTCCACGGGCTGTCGCCGGAAACCACGGTGTAGGTGCCGCCGGGGGCGGTGGGCGCGACCGTGGCGGTCTTTTTGTCGGCGGGCGGCGGAGTGGTCGACTTGACGACCGGCGCCGGAGAAGCCTTGGCGCCCGACGGCAGGTTCAGCACCTGGCCCGGACGGATGATCGATTTAAGAGTGATGCCGTTATGGCTGGCGAGTTCGGAAGCCTTGACGCCGTGGCGGCTGGCGATGGCGCCCAGGGTGTCGCCGGAGACGACGGTGTAGGTGCCGGCCGAAGCTCCGCCTGCGGAGGAGACCGCGGCGGCGCCGGAGGGGGCCGCCGACGGCCCCGACGGGATATTGCCCATGTTGATCGGTTCGAAGTGCGGCGTCTGCCGGACCGGTTCGCTCATGGGCGTCGTGTCCGCGATGGGCTGTAGCGCCGGCTGCTGTTGGCTGACGCCGCTGTAACTCATGGAATACGGCGGCGGCGGGTTATCGGCGACCGGCGGAATCGATTCCCGCTCCGTCATCACATCCTTGGCGCATCCGCCGGCGAAAACCGCCGCGCAGGCCAATCCCAAAGTCATCCCGGTAAATTTTTTCATCTCCACCCTCCCTCCAGGTAAATTATGTTCGGAATAAACCGCTTGAATCAGAATTAAAAAAGGCGCAGGCTTCCGCCGATTCGGCACCTGCAATCAATATACGGACTTCCGGCAAAAATGCAACTTGCGAAGCGTCTTTTTTTCAGGAATTTTTCACCTTCCGCGCGGCGGTTCGGTATCGTAGCGCATGACCCGTTCGCCGGGCCGGCAAAAACCGAATTTTTCCCGGGCGACCCGTTCGATGGCCCGGGGTGAATTTTCCAGATCGTCCACCTCGCGGAGCAGTCGGTTGCGAGCGGCGGTGCGCTCGGCCTTGCGCTCCTCCAGCTCGGCCAGTTTGCCGCGCAGATCCTGGTTGTGATGGTACTCCGGCAGGAGCACCATGGCCGCGGCCGCCGCCAGAATCAGCAGCAGCGCGAAAAACAACCAGTAGAGGATTCTTTTTTTCCCGGCATCCATACGCGTCTTTCTCCCCCTCTATAACTGCAAGGTCAGCAGAAATTCGATATTGGTCGGAATCTTCTTGAGTTTGCCGATCAGAAGCTCCATGGCTTCCGGGGCCGGCACGCCGTTGATCGCCCGCCGCAGCACCCAGATGCGCTGCAATTCGTCGGCGTGCAGCAGCAGCTCTTCCTTGCGGGTGCCGGATTTTTCGACGTTGATCGACGGATAGATGCGCTTGTCGGCGAGATTGCGGTCGAGGTGAAGCTCCATGTTGCCGGTGCCTTTGAACTCCTCGTAGATGACGTCGTCCATGCGGCTGCCGGTGTCGATCAGGGCGGTGGCGATGATGGTCAGGCTGCCGTGGTTTTCGATATTGCGCGCCGCGCCGAAGAAACGCTTGGGCTTGTGCAGCGCGTTGGCGTCGACGCCGCCGGTGAGAATCTTGCCGGAGTGCGGCTGCAGCGTATTGTAGGCGCGGGCCAGCCGGGTGATGCTGTCGAGCAGGATGACCACGTCATGCTTGTATTCGACCAGCCGCTTGGCCTTTTCGATGACCATCTCGGCGACCTGGACATGGCGCTCCGGCGGTTCGTCGAAGGTCGAACTGACCACTTCGGCGTCGACCGAGCGCTGCATGTCGGTGACTTCCTCGGGACGCTCGTCGATCAGGAGAATGATCAGCGTGACCTCGGGATTGTTGTGGCGGATGCTGTTGGCGATCTTCTGCATCAGCACCGTTTTGCCGGTGCGCGGCGGCGCGACGATCAGCCCGCGCTGCCCCTTGCCGATCGGTGTCACCAGGTCGACGACCCGCGGCGACAGGTCGCCGGAAACCGGGTCCTCAAGCACCAGCCGCTGGGTCGGGAAGTATGGAGTCAGGTCGTTGAAGGGAATGATTTCCTTCTTGCGCTCCGGCGCGTCGTGGTTGATGGTTTCAACCTTGAGCATCGCGAAGAAGCGTTCCTTCTCGCGCGGAGTGCGGATCTGGCCGGTGACGAAGTCGCCGGTCTTCAGTGCGAAACGCTTGATCTGCGACGGCGACAGATAGATGTCTTCGGAGCAGGCCAGATAACCGTAGTTGGGCGAACGCAGAAACCCGAAGCCGTCCGGCAGCACCTCAAGATAGCCGGAACCGTACATCTGGCCGGATTTTTCGGCGTTGGCCTTGAGGATTTCATAGACCAGCCGGGCTTTTTCCAGGGCGCCGATGCCTTCGATGCCGAGTTCTTCGGCCATCTGGGCCAGCTCCGGCACGCTCCGGGCCTGGAGCTCGGCGATATTCAGCGACGGAGCGACGCGGTCGCGCTGCGCCTGGCTCTCGGCGGCCTCGAACTCCTCCTCGTCGATTTCCGGGTAGCCGTTGTTGTTCGTCTGGTGATTGACGCCCTGGGGGTGGCTGTTGTTGTTGCGGTCGCGGCGGTTGTTGCGGTCGCGGCGGTTGTTGTTATTATTGTTGTTATTATTATTATTGAACTGGCGGCGATTGCCGTTGTTGTTGTTATTGTTGTTGTTGTTGTCGCGGCGCTGCTGGCGCTGCTGCTGCTGCTGTTGTTGCTGCGGGGCTTCGTCGCCGGGAACGGTCTCCATTTTTTCCCGCGGCGCTTCGTTGGCGGGAACGAATTCGGGAGGCGGAACCGGAGCGGCGGCGGGCGGGCGCGTTACCGGCGGCTCGCCGGCCGGACCGGCAAAATCGAACATTTCCTGTGCCGGTTTTTCCTCTTCCTGGCGTTTTGGGGGCCGGCCGCGGCGTTTCTTCACCGGTTCGGTTTCCGGCATGTCGGCCGGAATCGGACTTACTTCGTCGTTCATACAGTAGCTCTCCAGGTTTTAAACCGCGCGCCAGCGGCGCAGCAAGCCGGCGCATTGCCGGTACAGTAAATCGGTTCCATCGTTGTTGATCAGCGCATAATCCGCGGCGTCGAGCTTACGTTCGGCGCTCCACTGGCGGCCGTCG
>JAVBSD010000468.1:0-4214 GCA_031547325.1 Victivallaceae bacterium
TTACCGTTTCGCCCGCTGAGGCGGGCGGCCCACTTTTGCAGTTGGATCGCACCAGGTCCACGGGACCTGGTCCATGGCCTTGCTTCGCGGCGGCCCCTTTTTTGTTTTTTGGGGAGAGAGGGGAGGGGGATCATGCGAAACCGGCTTCGGAGATGCGGCGCTCGCGCTGCGTCCCGGCCGTGGCGATTTCGTGGAGACGGAAAAACAACCCCCGCGCCGCCAGCAATTCATCGTAGGTCCCGGTTTCGACGACCCGCCCCGCGTCCATGACCACGATCTTGTCTGCGTTGCGCAAGGTGTTGAGCCGGTGGGCGATAATCAACACCGTGCGGTTGCGGCTCAACGCCTCGAAGCTCTTCTGGATCTCCGCTTCGCTCTCGGGGTCGAGCGCCGAAGTCGCCTCGTCGAGCAGCACGAAGCGGCTCTTCAGCAGCATGCAGCGGGCGAGGGCCAGGCGCTGGCGCTGGCCGCCGGAGAAACGGCTGCCGCCTTCGCCGACCCGGAAGTCGAGTTGGCCGTCGAGGTCGCGGACGAACTCCCAGGCCATGGCGTGCTCCAGCGCCTCGATCATCTCCTCCTCGGTCGCTTCGGGATTGGCCAGCGCCAGGTTTTCCCGGATGGTGGTGTCGAAGAGGTAGGGGTCCTGCAGCACCACGCCGAAGAGCGACCGGTAGCCGGAGAGCGGCAATTGGCGGATATCGACGCCGTCGAGCCGGATCGCCCCGGCGGAAGGATCGTAGAAACGCATCAGCATGTTGGTGATGGTGGTCTTGCCGCAGCCGGAACGCCCGACCAGCGCCACCGTTTCGCCGGGGCGCATGGTGAACGCGACCTGGTTGAGGACCTGCTTTTCGCTGTACCCGAAGCTGACGCCGTCGATGGCGAGTTCGCCTTGGACCTCCGGCGGCATCGCGGCGTCGGGGATCTCCGGGACGTCGGTGTGGGTGTCGAGGATGGTGAACAGCTGGTCGAAGGCGACCCGGGTGGTGGTGAACTGGCTGTAGACGTTGGTCAGCGCCTGGATGATGCCGATCAGGGTCGCCTGGTAGCCGATGAAGGCGACCAGAACGCCGATTTCATGGTTGTCGCCGTAGATGAGCTGCCACGCGCCGCCGACCACCACGAAAGCGGTCAGCCAGTAGCTGATGCCCTCGGTGACGAAACTGAACTTCATCGACTCCATGACCCCGGCGATCCAGCGCTCCTGGGCGTTCCAGACCTGGGTTTCGAACTGCCGCTGCACCCGGT
Source organism: Victivallaceae bacterium (assembly GCA_031547325.1). Taxonomy (GTDB): domain Bacteria; phylum Verrucomicrobiota; class Lentisphaeria; order Victivallales; family Victivallaceae; genus JAVBQJ01. Next base: position 1,249 of record JAVBSD010000468.1, read on the forward strand.
CTTCCATTGAAAATGCCTGGATGGTCTTGTGGCCGTGGAGCCGGTCCATGATGATCTCGGTGACCCGCATCTGGGCCTGGGCGGCGGCTTCGCTGCGGCGGTAGATGCGCGGCGCCAGCGACCGCGCCGCGACCACGTAGGCCACCGCTCCGGCGATGATGATCAGCGTCAGGCTCCAGGAGAAGTAAAAGCAGACGATGATGCTGAAAAACAGCCCCGCCAGATGGGTCGAGAAACTCTGCATGAAGGTCTGCATGAAGGTCCCCAGCGCGTTGATCGAGGTACCGAAGACGCGCTCGTAGAGAAAGCCCGACGGGAAGCGGCTGTGAAAGGACAGACACAGCCGCTGCAGATGGTTGAAGCTCCGCGCCCGCAATTGGAAGACCACCGACTGCTGCACCCGGAAGACGAGCTTCATCGCCACATACCATAAAACCATGCGGGTGAACTGGATGACGATAAAAATCCCCGCCGCGGCCACCGCCAGGTGGAGCGCCTTGCCCGGAATCGCGGTGTCGATGACATATTTGGGGAAGAGCGGCATCACCGCGACCGCGATGCCGACCAGTCCGACCATGCTCATCGCCACCGCGATCTGCCAGCGGTAGGGGGCAAGCAGCGGGCGGAAACGCTCGAAAATATCGTGCCAGCGGTAGCGGTTGACTTCGAGCGGCTGATTGTTGTCCGGCATGAGCTGAAAATCCTCACCTTTTACCGGCAGACTTTACAGCCGAATTTCCGGATTGCAAACCGCGAACCGCTTTTTTATCAGTTTTTTTGCGGAAATCTGGCGCAGGTCGGATGAAACTGTTTCCGGTAGGCGGTTGGGGTGGCGCCGCAGCGTTTCCGGAAGTGGCGGCACAGGTCGACGACGCCGCCGAAGCCGCACTGTCCGGCGATTTCCTTGAGGTTGTACCGGGTCGAACGCAGCAGCTCGCGGGCGAAGCCGATCCGCAGTTCGATGAGGTAGGCGAGGGGCGAAATTTCAAAAACCTTGTTCCACTCGCGGTGGAAGGTTCGGGCGGAGACGCCGTTTTCGCGCAGCAGCCCGGCGAGGTCGATCCGGTCGGGGAAGTTCTTCCGGATAAACGTCGCGACGCGCCGGACCGCCGGATGCGGCATGGCGTGCAACGGGGAATTCTCCGCGGGCATGAACATGACGGTCATCAGATCGAAAGCGGCCAGGTCGAGCCGGTCGAGCACCCCCTCCAGGTGGAATTGGCGGCACAGTTCGACGATCTCGGCGACCTTGCGCTCGAAATAATCCGGATCCCGGACCGGGATCAGCCGGCCGTGGAGCTGCCCGAGGTCCAGCCCCAGCGCTTTCAGCGCCTCCCTGGCTTCCGGCGGATAGGAGAAAAATAGTTCGTCCCAGGGGCGGGAGGTCTCGAGCCAGCCGCGATGGCCGGCGTCGCTGAGCATTCCCGCCGGCGGCTCGATCGCCTGGCGGCTGCCGTCATCCATGCACATGACCATGTCGCCGCGGCTCCGGATGATGAAGCCGCAGATGATTTCGTCGCGAAGGTTTTTGTAGGGTTCATGGAAATTGTCCGGCACATATCCGATGGACGCGAGCCGCAATGGGAATTTGGATAATCTTTTCTCCCGGTGGATATTCATGAAAGTGTGACGTTTTTCTATCATGATGCTCCTTTGTTTCAATACCTTCCCAATATAACCCGCCGTGTCGCCGATTTCAATGATTTGACTGAAAGTGATAATCATTTGTCCCGGAAAGACATTGCCCCGGAACCGGTTTTGAGCTATAATAACAGGCGGATGACGAGAGGGATCGGACAATCGGAAAACAAACAAGGGAGGACGAGATGAACCAACGGAAATTTACCCTCATAGAACTCCTGGTGGTGATCGCGATTATCGCGATTCTGGCCAGTATGCTGCTGTCGGCGCTTTCCAAGGCGCGGATGGCCGCCCAGCGCATCAAGTGCGTGGGCAACGTCAAACAGATCGTCCTGGCGGCGGTAATGTACGGCAATGACCACTCCGACCGCCTGCCGGGGAACGACGTCTACAGCCTGGCGGCGCCCGGTGACAACACCAAGACGCAGTTTTCGTATTCCACCACCGCCGTGCCGACGGAATTCGCCAACCGAATCTACGCCTATGTCAACAACGCCGCGACGATGCAGTGTCCGTCGATGGGCTTCAAGGCCAGCATTACCAAGGACAACGGCCTGGCGTATTACATGTGCGCCACCGCCAATTTCCAGCCGATCGCCAGCCTGGCTCCGGACCGCTACATTTTCATGGACGCCTACGACGCCATGGACAACCACGCCTTCATGGAGCCGAATCTCAGCACCTGGACGAGCTGGGTGCGGGACGCGCTGGCGGGCTCCGGCGAATACTCCACGGTGGGCGGCGTCGACGGTTCGGTGGCTTCGCGCGGCCACAGGGAATTGTCCAACTCCGGGGCCAACTTCGGATTTTAATCCGAGGCGGGGCCGTAGCCGGCCAGGAGCAGCGTGATGTCGTCGGCCTGTTCGACCCCGGCGGCGTATTCGAATACCGCTTCCTGGATGGCGGCGAGCATTTCCGGCGGCGACGCCTCCGGATGCGCCAGCACGGTGGCGGTGAGGCCCTGGTTGCCGAACATGCCGCCGGCGGCGTTGAACGATTCGGTGACGCCGTCGGTGTAGAGGATCAGCAGATCGCCTTCATTCAGCGTAATCGCGTCGCTCGGGTACTCATGTTGCGGGACGACGCCGAGCGCGGGGCCGTGGAGCTGCTTGAGGAATTGGAGCGAGCCGTCGGCGCGCCGCAAGAGCGGCGGGTTGTGGCCGCCGTTGGCGAAGGCCAGTTCGCCGCTGTGGATGTCGAGGATGCCGATCCAGTAGGTGACGAACATTTCGGTGGTGTTGTCCTTGGCCAGCATCCGGTTGAGGCGGGTCGTGATCGGACCGGGGTGATGCAGGGTCTGGGCGATGCTGCGCTGGAGCGTCTGG
>JAVBSD010000461.1:0-3886 GCA_031547325.1 Victivallaceae bacterium
CGTCACCTTCACCGACGGCAGCGACCTGATCTTCGACGACACGCAAGAGATGGAGCTCTACACCAACCAGATCCAGCCCTATTACCGCGCGCCGCACCTCTTGATCGGCACGCCGATGCGCTACTGCGAATACGACAGCGCCTGGACTCCGGCGCTGTTCGCCCGGCCCGGCCTGGACGAGCGAATTTTCCGCGCCCGGACCGATCTCGGCGAGGGCGGCGGTGTTCACTTGCGTTACGGCACCGCCTCGACCGACGCGGTGGTGATCGCCTCGCGCGACGGGGTGCATTTCAAACGTTACGGCGAAGCCTTCGTGCGGCCCGGCGACCAGTTGCGCGGCAACTGGTCCTACGGCGACAACTTCCTCTTCTCCGGCTGCATCCAGACCCGATCCGACCTCGGCGCGGATTTCCCGGACGAGATGAGCTTCTACCGCACCGAAAACGCCTGGCGGAGCGGCAACATCGCGATCCGCCGGATGGCGCTGCGGCTCGACGGCTTCGTATCGCTGAACGCCGGCGCGGAGCCGGGCGAGGTGGTGACCCGGCCGTTGGTTTTCAAAGGTGGGCGGCTGGCGCTCAACGTTTCGACCGGGGTTTACGGCTTCGCCGCCTGCGAAATCCAGGACGAAACGGGGCAGTCGATCCCCGGCTACTCGATGCAGGAGGCTTACCATGTCCCCTGCGACGGGCACCAAGTGGTGATGCGCTGGTTCAATCACGGCTCCGACCTGCGACCGCTGGAGGGCCGGGCGGTCCGGCTGCGTTTCCGCCTCGCCGACGCCGATCTCTACAGCATGCAGTTCCTGCCCTACCGGCCGGATCCGCCGATGCCGGAGCCCGGCGACCGGATCGATCCGGCGCTGTACGCCGATCTTTGATCGGCGTCAGCCGGCGCAGTCGCAGGCCGGGGAGGAGGATTCCAGTGCGGGATCTCCGTCCTCTTCGTCGTCCGGGCGCGGCGCCGGCTTGAGGTGGTGCATCACCCAGAAGTAGGCGGCGACCGTCAGAATCGCCCCGCCGGCCCAGGCCAGCGGCGAGATCAGGCAGGCGCCGATGAAGCCCCACCTGGAGATCATGAACACCGCGCCGGCGGCCCGGATGACCAGCTCGAAAATCCCGGACAGCAACGGCATCTCCGCCCGGCCCACCCCTTGCAGGGTGTTGCGGAAGACGAAGATCAGCCCCAGCGCCGCATAGAAAAATGCCGACAGCTTGAGGTAGGTCAACGCGTAGTCGACCGTTTCCGGGTTGGGCTCGGCGAAGAAGATTTCGATCAGGTAGTGGCCGAAGTTGATGATGACCACGGTGCCGATGATCGCCGCGCCGACCGCAATTGTCGCACTGACGCGGACGCCCCGGCGGATGCGGTCGATCCGGCCGGCGCCGTAGTTCTGCGCCGCGAAGGTCGCCATCGCCACGCCGATCGAGATCATCGGCTGGATCGCCAGCTGGTCGATTCGCGACGCCGCCGAGAAGGCGTTGATCACCGTCGCCCCGAGCCGGTTCAGCGCCACCTGCAAAATGATCACGCCGATTGCGATCACGGTGAATTGCAGCGCCATCGGCACCGCTACCGCGAGGTGAACTTTGGCGAAATTCCAGTTCCAGCGCCAGTCGTGTTTTTTGAGGTGCAGCAGCGGGAAGCGCTTGATCACGAAGACCAGGCAGCCCGCGCCCGAAAGCACCTGCGCCAGCACCGTGGCCGCCGCCGCGCCGGTCACTCCCCAGCCGAAGTTGAGGATGAAAATCAGGTCGAGCACGATGTTGAGCAGGCACGCCACCACCAGGAAGATCAGCGGCGTCCGGCTGTCGCCCAGCGCCCGGATGAAGCCGGCCAGCAGGTTGTAAAAGGTCATCCCGGCGGTGCCGAGAAAGATCACCACCAGGTACTTCTCCGACATGTCGATCAGCTCCGGCGGGGTCTGCATCAGCTCCAGGATCGGCCGGGTCAGCGGCGTGAACACGGTGGTGATGAAGATCGTGATCACCGACGAAATGATCACCGAGGTGGCGACGCTGCGGCGGACTCCTTCATAATCGCGGGCCCCGAAGCGCTGCGCCGTGATCACCGTGCATCCCGAGGTGATGCCGAAGAAGAAGCCGAAGATCAGGAAGCACAAAGACCCCGTCCCGCCCACCGCCCCGAGGGCGTTTTCTCCCAATGTCCGCCCGACGATCAGCGTGTCGGCGAAGTTGTAGAACTGCTGGAAAATGTTGCCGAGCAACAGCGGCAGGGTGAACAGTACGAGGAGCCGGAACGGACTCCCCTGGGTCATGTCTTTGATCATCTCTCTTCTCTCCGGCGAATACCAAAAACGGCACCGACTTGAGTCGATGCCGTTGAATCCATAATATACCATCGCTGCCGCGATTTGCCAGCGCCGGCGGACCGTTCGCGGAGATTTTTTCAAAAAAAACGATGATGCGACAACTTATACGGTGTGAGTGTAACGGTGGGTGGGATTCGGACGTCCCGGAGCGAAGCAATGAATTTCGTCGATGGCTACATTATGTTCCCGATCCAGAATATCGCGCAATAATCTTTCCAATTCCCGGGGCGCGGCTTGAACGCGCACGTTGAGGATCAGGGTGGCGCTTTCTCCGTCGAGCTCGCGTCCGGTCATTTCCGGCTCGGCGTTGAGGTCGACCAGGTTGAAAACCTGTTTCCCGCTTCGGGTTCGGAGCATGAATTTCACATGGCCGACTGCCAGGGCGTTCTTTCTCAAGGCCGAGTGGATGGCGGTCATGACATTCGCACCCCAGTTTTTCCAGCCGGCCTCCGGCTTTGCCGCCGTCATGGTCCCATTGAACCAGCCCAGCGCCGCTTCGCCGGCGGCATAACGGTCATAATCCACCTCCACCAGATGGCTGCCGGCTTCCGAAGCGGATTCGACCGCGCCCAGCCATTGGGCGACGCCTTCGCCGGTTCGGGCGGAAATCAACCGGATCTTTGCCGCCGGGAACTCTCCGGCCAGCAGGGAAACCAGGTTGTGGCGCGCGGCGCGGTCAAGGGTGTCGATTTTGTTGACCGCGATAAAATCCGCCTCCGCGAGCTGGAGATATTGAATGTAGAGCGCGTCGGCGGCGGTATGGCATTTTTTTGTCCCGAGGATCTCCGGCAACCGTTCCGGGTCCAGCAACACGCTCAGCGGGGCCAATGGGAAGTCGGGATGCCGGTCCTTGATCGGCTGCAGGATGGTGGCGGACAGATCGGTGCAGCTTCCCACCGGCTCGGCGATGATATAATCGAGATGTTTCAGGGCGTCGATCGCCGTCAGCAGAGCGGGAAAATTGCAGCAGAAGCAACTGCCGGAAACTTCGCGGACGCGGTCGCTCCCGTCGTCGAGCAAGGCGGTGTCGACCAGGCCGGGGGCCTGATCGTTGGTGATCAGGCCGACCGCATTGCCGGATTCGGCGAGAACTTTGGCCGCGCAATGCAATAATGTGGTTTTTCCGGCTCCCAGAAAGCCGCCGGCGAAAATCAGTTTTTTCATGATGCATCCTTGTTTTTGCGGTCGAAGCAACCGCAGCCGTGGCAGCTCCGCTGCCGCATGCCGCGCTCGATCAGTCGGACGAACAGCAATGACGCCGCCGCGCCGCCCGCCACCGGGGCGGCGATATAGACCCAGAAAAATCCCCCGCAGTCATCGGGAAAAGCCGCATGACCCCACCCGGCGAGCACCGCCGTCAGGCGCGGTCCGAAATCCCGCGCCGGATTGAGCCCGGCCTGCGTCAGAGGCGCGATCAGGCATATGATCGAGGTGACTCCGAGTCCGATAAAGCATGGCGTCAGGGCGTCGTCCGGCCTGCCGACGTTGCAGTTTTCGGTCAGTGAAAAAATAATCAGCACCAGCAGGAACGTCCCGAACGCTTCCGCCGCCATT
>JAVBSD010000085.1:0-4635 GCA_031547325.1 Victivallaceae bacterium
CGCCATCGCGCGGGCGCTGCTGACCAACCCGCCGATCCTGATCTTCGACGAGGCGACCTCGGCGCTCGACCCGGAGAGCGAAAACGTCATCCAGAACAATCTCGCGGCCATCGCCCGCGGCCGCACCGTGCTGATTATTTCCCACCGCCTGAGCATCGTTTCCGGCGCCGACAAAATCCTGGTGATCAACGCGGGCGAAATGACCGACTACGCGCCGCACCGCGAACTTGTGGAGCGTCCCGGCACCTACCGCGATTTCTGGCGTCAGCAGATGGAAAGGAATTTGAATAAATGAGCGTCCCCAAGGATAAGCCTCCGGCTCCGGAGGCGATCGAATATCAGTCCGACGCGGTCGAAATCCGGCAGGCCCGGCTGCCTTTTCTGGCGCGTTACGGGGTTTTCAGCATCTTCTTTCTGCTGGCCGCGGCGATCGTCTGGGCGTGCATCGGGCAGGTCGACGTGGTGGTGACCGCCTCGGCGAAGATCGTCACCGACACTCCGCCGATCGTGCTCAAGCCGCTGGAACGCACCGTGATCAAGGAAATCAACGTCCGGGTCGGCGACATGGTCGAAAAAGACCAGATCCTGATGACCTTCGACACCACCCAGACCGAGGCGGAGGTCGAACGGCTCAACAGCGAACTCTCGACCCTGGCGGCGCAGTTCAACCGCATGCAGGCCGAATTCGACGGCGCCGCCTACGCTCCCGGGGCCGGCGCCAACAACGACGAATTGTGGCAGCTGGCGATCTACAAGCAGCGCCAGGAGTTTTTCGAGCAGCGCCTCGCCTATTACGCGGAAAACCTCGAGATGACCAAAGCGTCGCAGGAGACCACCCGCAGCTACATCGTCAAACAGCGCGAACGGCTGAAGGCCTATCTCGAAATCGAAGAGCGCTTCGTCGCCCTGGCCGAAAAAAAGATCATTTCCGCGGTCGAGCTGGCCGAGCGCCAGATCAACCGCATGCAGATGGAAGCCGAGCTCGACCAGCGTGAAAATTCGCTGATCGAGCTGGAGCACCAGTACCGGAGCACGGCGGCCGAGCGCGACGCCTACGTCGAGCAGTGGCGCAACGACATTTCGACCGAGCTGGTGCGCCTTCGCCGCGAGCTGATTTCGACCCAGGCCTCCTACGACAAGATGAAGCTCATCACCGACGCGGTGGTGCTGCGTTCGCCGGCCCGCGCGGTGGTGCATGAAATCGCGGCCTTTTCCATCGGCTCGGCGGTGCGCGAGGCCGAGGCGCTGATCACGCTGATCCCGGTCTCCCACGTCGAGCTCGAAGCCGAGGTGCGTCCCGAGGACATCGGCAAGGTCCAGGTCGGCGACGAGGCCCGGATCAAGCTGACCGCCTTTCCCTTCCAGAAGCACGGGACCCTCGACGGCATCGTGCGCAACATTTCCGAGGACACGCTGCAGCGTTCGACCGGCCAGGGCGACGTCGCCTATTACCGGGTCCGGATTTTCGTCTCCGGGACGTTGCGGCAGGTCCCGGCGAGCTGGCGGATGATTCCGGGCATGGAGGGCCAGGCGGAGATCAAGATCGGCCGCCGCCGGATCATCGAATATCTGATTTATCCGCTGATCAAGTCTCTCGACGAGGCGGCCAGGGAGCCGTAAGTTTTATTTTCACAAGGAGTCCGATATGTTGAAACGTTGTCTGCTTCGGTCGTGGGGGGTTCTCTTCGGGGCGCGTCTCCTCTTCGCCGCCGGGTGCGAGACGGTGCCTTACACCGGCCGTTCCCAGCTGATGTTCTACGACATGAATGACGATATCGCCACCGGGGAGGAGGTCTATGCCGCCATTCTCTCCGAGGAGCCCGAGGACCCGAACTCAATCTATCTGCCGTTGCTGCAGCAGGTCGGCTGGCGCATCGCCGACGTCGCCGACCGGCCCCAGTTCAACTGGGAATTCAAGGTGATCGACTCCGACGTGGTCAACGCCTGGTGCGCGCCGGGCGGCAAGGTGGGCTTCTACCCCCCGATTTTCGCCTACTTCGACAACGAGGCGGAGCTGGCGGTGGTGATGAGCCACGAAGTCGCCCACGCCCTGGCGCGGCACAGCATGGAGCGGCAGAGCCAGGGCGTGCTTCAGGCGCTCGGTTCGCTGCCGCTGATGCTGTTGTTCGAGGAGGGCGAGGACCTGGACACGGCGCTGAGCCTCTACGGCATCGCCACCAGCGTCGCGGCGGTGCTGCCCTACAGCCGCAAGCACGAATCCGAGGCCGACGAAATCGGACTGTACCTGATGGCCCAGGCCGGGTACGATCCGGCGGCGGCGGTGCCTTTCTGGGAAAAATTCGGCGGCAGCGACAGCACCTCCTTCATCGACGTTTTTCTGTCGACCCACCCGCCCGGCCCCGACCGGGTGGCGCACCTCAAGGAGTGCATGGTTGAGGCCTACCGCTATTATGAAAAGGCTCCGGTGAAGTACGGTTACGGCGAAACGATGCCGCGCAAATAAAATATGGGACAATATAATCCCGGGACTGGAAAAATACCGGTTCCGGGATTATTTTATGTAAATGTCAAGGAGACGATGATGAACGACAGGGTGCAGATCTGCGACGCGCAAGCGATGAATGAGGCGATCGAACGCCTGGCGGATTCCATCATTCGCGGTCGTTCCGGCGCCAACAACTGGGCGCTGGTCGGGCTGCACGAGCACGGCGTGACCCTGGCGGAACGTCTTGAGAAGATCGTCGTCGCGCGTTCCGGCTACCGTCCGCCGCTGGGCCAATTGGACATCACCATGTACCGCGACGATATCGGCTGCCGGCGGCTGCCGGCGATCCGGCCCACCGAAATTCCCTTCGACATCGAGGGGGCGACTCTGGTGCTGGTCGACGATGTGCTGAGTTCGGGGCGGACCATCCGGGCGGCTCTCGACGCCCTGACCGATTACGGCCGCCCGAGGTTGATCCGGCTGGCGGTGCTGGTCGACCGCGGCCATCCGGAATTTCCGATCCGGGCCGATTATATCGGCGTGCGGACCGATTGTCCGGCCGAGGTCAAAGTGAAAGTGGAATTCGCCGAAACCCACGGCGCCGACGGAATATGGCAAGTCGCATGGCGGAAGGATTGAACCGATGATGGAACGTGTCTGGACCCGCAAGGATCTGCTGGCGCTTTATGACCTGGATCGGGAGGAGATCGAGCTGATTCTCGATACCGCCGCCGAATTCAAGAAGGTCTCGGCGCGCAATGTCAAGAAGGTGCCGGCGCTACGCGGCAAAACGGTGGTGAATTTCTTCGTCGAGCCGAGCACCCGCACCCGGATCAGCTTCGAGCTGGCCGAGCAGCGGCTGTCGGCGGACATCATCAATGTCGCGGTGGACGCCAGCAGCCTCAAAAAAGGCGAATCGCTGCTCGATACCATCCGCAACATCGAGGCGCTTCAGGTCGACCTGATCGTGATGCGGCATTCGGCGCCGGGGGCGCAGAACTTCATCGCCCGCAACAGCGCCTGCGGCATCGTCAACGCCGGCGACGGGGCGCATTCGCACCCGACCCAGGCGCTGCTGGATATTTTCACCATCCGGGAGAGGCTCGGGCGCATCGAGGGGATCAAGGTCGCGATCGTCGGCGACATCCTCCACAGCCGGGTCGCCCGCAGCAACATCTGGGGACTGCTCAAGCTCGGCGCCCAGGTCACGGTGGCCGGGCCGGCGACGCTGGTGCCGCCGGAATTCGCCAACTTCGGGGTCCGGGTCTGCCACAACCTCAAGGAGGCGATCTGCGACGCCGACGTGGTGAATCTGCTGCGGATTCAGCACGAACGGTTCAACGCCCCCTACTTCCCGAGCACCGGGGAGTACGCGAAGTTTTTCGGGTTGAACCCCGATTCCATGCGTTATCTGCCCAAGCACGCGCTGGTGATGCACCCGGGCCCGATCAATCGCGACGTCGAGCTCGCCAGTCCGGTGGCCGACGGCGACCAGTCGGTGATCCTCGAACAGGTCACCAACGGTCTGGCGGTGCGGATGGCGGTGCTTTTTCTGGTCGCAGGCTGCGTCAAACGAGGTGTCCAATGATTCATATGCTCGAACGTCACAATTATATTCTGCGCAACGCCCGGATCATCGATCCGGGCCGCGGCGTCGACGCCGTCGGCGATCTGGGGATCATGGACGGGTTGATCGTCGACCCGGCCCAGGTGCTGAGTCCCGAGGTGATCGACGCCAAGGGGTTGATCGCGGCTCCCGGCTTCATCGATTTGCACGTGCATCTGCGCCAGCCCGGCAAGCCGGAGGCGGAGACCATCGCCAGCGGCACCCGCGCGGCGGCGGCGGGCGGCTTCACCGCGATCGTGGCGATGCCCAACACCCAGCCGGCCGCCGATTCGGTCGGCACCATCGAGATGCTGCGCCGCAACATCGCCCTCGACGCGGTGGTCAAGGTGCATCTGACCGGCGCGCTGACCAAGAATCTCGCCGGCGAGGAGATGTCGCCGATCGGCAGCTTGAAGCAGGCCGGCGTCTGCGCGTTGACCGACGACGGCCGCTGCATTCAGAATCACGATCTGATGCGGCACATCGTCGAATACGCCAAGAGTTTCGAGCTGCCGGTCCTCGACCACTGCGAGGAGCACACCCTGGCCGCCGCCGGCGTGATGCACGAGGGCGAATGGTCGCT
>JAVBSD010000182.1:0-2514 GCA_031547325.1 Victivallaceae bacterium
TTTTGTCTTTACAACACTCAGTGGGGGACGAATTTCCCGATGTGGCATGATGAGTACGTAAGGGCCCGCTTCCGCCTGCGCCCCACCCTCCCCAAAAAATAAAAAAATCGGCGGCCGCCGCGCAGCAAGGCCAGGGTCCAGGTTGGATAACCTGGTGCGATCCAACTGCATAAGTTGGTCGCCTGTCTCAACAGGCGAAATAGTAGGGAAGCCCGAGCGGGAGCGAGGGCGGAGCCGCCCGGGCGGCGATGGGACACTTTTTGAAGGAGCAACGCGATCTTTGAAAAGTGGACTCGGAGCCGGGCCGGCCGCGCCATCGGGCGCGTGAAAAAAGCCTAAGTTTGGCAGTTTCGGCAAAAAACGTATTTGCGCGAAATACGTCAATCAGCAAATAAACGCGCTTGTGCGAAGCGGGTCAATTCGTGTAAAAAACGCTCTTATACGAAGTGCGTTTTTTAGTCGTATCCGTGAGACCCGTCTTTTGATCTTCCCCGACTGTCTCCGAGGCGATTGATTCGCGGCTGGTGCCGCGGCCGGCCCGGCTCCATGTTCCGTACTTGGGCCTGCGGCCCTCGTACTCCACCATCGCCGTCCGGGCGGCTCCGCCCGAGCTCCCGCTCGGGGGTCCCGACGATTTCGCCCCGTGAGATGGGCGACCCGCTTACGCAGCGGGACCGCGCCAGGTGGGACCCCCCAGGACCCTGGCCGTGCTGCGCGGCGGCCGACTATTTTTTTATTTTTTGGGGAGGGTGGGGCGCAGGCGGAAGCGGGCCCTTCCGTCCTCATCATGCCACATCGGGAAATTCGTCCCCCACTGATTGTTGTACAGACAAAACCGGAACCCTTTGTCCGTCGCCCAGGGCCGCCCGTCATAACGCCACAGATCGCCGCCGCCCGGCAACAGCAGCGGCGCGTCGAGCGAATCGACCGCCAGATCGCCGATGACCAGCGAGTCGCAGTCGCCGACCGCGTGAAGCATGACGCCGCCGCCGGCGACGGAACTGCCCGGATCAATCATGCTTCCGAGCTTGGCGACCCGCCACGGGGCTTTGGGACCGGGACCGAAGTCGAGGAAAATCGCCTCGGGAATCCGGCTGGCCGGCTTGTCGAACCACTGAACAAGAATTTCCACCTCCGGCCGGTCGGACATGAAACGGTATTCGAACTCGAAACACCGCGGACAGCCGGCCGAAGCCACCGCCTCCTCCGGCATCGCGACGGCGACGCCGACCCGGATACCGTCCTCTTCGTGGCGCACCGAAAATCGCGCCGCTTCTCCACGCACCCGGCGCGACGGCAGATCGGCGGGCAAACCCATTTTGCCCATGTCCCACCATGCCCAGGAGGCCTTTTCGGCGTCGCCGCTCCGGCAGTATTCGCCGAGCCAGCGCTCGACCTCGCGCCAACTGTACTGACGGTAGGCGATCGCGACCGAACCGGGGAGCGTCAAGCCCGGAACGGCGAGTTCGGCGAGTTCGCCCCGGCGGTTGAAACGCGCCGTCCAATGCGGCGTGACGATTTCCGGCGGCGTACTCAGGGCATGGGCGCGGCGCGCCGGGCGCGGCCGGTTGGCGGCGAGACCGGCGTCGGCTTCGCGGGCCAATTCCGCCGGAAGCAGGGCAATCGCGGATTTGAGGTAGCGGCGCTGTTCGCGCCACGAGGCTTCGACCTTGGCGTAATTGGGGTGGGTGGCGCGGATCGCGTCGAATTCGCTTCGCCGCCAATGACCGTCGTCGCCGAGGTGGGTTTTGATGTCCATGCCCCAGGTGTGTTCGGCGACCAGCAGCAGTTCGCGGTCGAATTCGGCCAGCGCCGCGCGGTCGGCGCGCCCGGCGGCCAGCCACTCCCGGCGCCGGCGCAGAAGCTCCCGGAAGCCGGCGACCTTACCCGGGTCGGTGCCGATTCCGTGAATCCAGCTGTCGCCGATTTCCCCCTCGAAGACCGGGAACCGTTCGGCGTGCGGCAGCAGCAAGTGCGCCAGGTCGTTCAATGGAACCATGCGGATGGAGGCGGCCGGATATTCGAGCTTGAGACGGCGAAAGAACTGGCGCAGCATCCCGGCCGACATCGGCGCGGAATTGTCGCCGCCGTGGGCGAAGACCACCTTGGTCCCGAGCTCGGGGAAGGTCGCGTCGGCACCGTAGTCGCCGGCGGCGTACATGGTCAATACTTCGGCGCCGCCGCGCCGCCAGCGGAAAATCGGCGGCACCGCCGGAGCCGGGCTGGCCGGGTTGACTCCGAGATGGAGGAAGCGGACGTTGTGGGCGGCGAGCACCGGCACCATGCCGGCGGTATGACCCGGCACGTCGGTCATCTTGCCGGCGACGGTGGTGAAACCGAAGTGATCGTCGAGTTCCCGGGCGATTTCGATGCCGGAGGCGAAAAGGTCGGCGTCGCACAGCTCGGTATGGGTGGTGAACGGCAGCGCGTGCCAGGCGATCAGGCGGTCGCGGACCGCCGCTTCGAACTCGGCCAGCTGGCGGCCGCGGGCGCGCCGCCAATAGCGGTGGATCA
>JAVBSD010000309.1:0-9680 GCA_031547325.1 Victivallaceae bacterium
GGTCACATTTCGTCAGGGCATGGCTGAGCGCTTCAAACGAAACCACCCCAAGCAATGAAGCAAGGGTCAAAAAATCACTCTCCCGAAAATTATCCGCCAACCGCGCCTTGGTCCGTGCCATATTCAACCTCCTGTGGTTCACAGGATAATATAGCACGAAACTAAAAAAGCACACACGCTAAGTAAGCAGTATTGAGGTTAGAGGGTCCGGGAAGATCAAAAAAACTGGTCTTGCGGATACGAATGGATGTGAACAGAGACGAACAGATCCGAACGGATACAGGAAAACCTACTTCGCACAGGCGCGTTTATTTGTTGATAAACCTACTTCGCACAGGCGCGTTTATTTGTTGATAAACCTACTTCGCACAAGCGCGTTTATTTGTCGATAAACCTAACTTCGCACAAGCGCGTTTATTTGTTGATAAACCTAACTTCGCCAAATACGTTTTTGCCGAAATTGCCAAATTGATGCTTTTTAACGCGCCCGATGGCGCGGCCGGCCCGGCTCCGAGCGCACTTTTGAGGTACGCGTTGCTCCCTCAAAAGTGCGCCATCGCCGACCGGGCGGCTCCGCCCGAGCTCCCGCTCGGGCTTCCTTAGAGTTTCGCCTGTTGAGACAGGCGAACAGCCTACGCGGCTGGACCGCGCCAGGTCCACGGGACCTGGACCCTGGCCTTGCTTCGCGGCGGCCGACTATTTTATTTTTTTGTTTTTTTTTATTTTTTGGGAGAGGGGCGCCAACGGCGCAACCGCAGCGCATTCCCCACCACCGACACCGACGACAACGCCATCGCCACCGCCCCAAACTCCGGCGCCAACGCCGGCCCCCCAAAAAGCGTCAATACCCCCGCCGCCAACGGAATCCCCGCCGCATTGTAGAAAAACGCCCAAAACAAATTCTGCCGAATCACCCGCAAAGTCGCCCGAGATAACTCCACCGCACTCGGCACATCCGAAACATCGTTGCGCATCAAGACAATGTCCGCAGTCTCCATCGCCACATCCGTCCCCGAACCAATCGCCATCCCGACGTCCGCACGCGCCAACGCCGGAGCATCGTTGATCCCGTCCCCAACCATCGCCGCCGCAGCACCCCCCGCCTGCAATTCGGCAATTACCTCGGTTTTTTCATCCGGCAACACCTCGGCATGAATTTCGTCGATGCCCAGCTCCCGCGCAATACGCTCGGCCGCCGCCCGGTTGTCGCCGGTCAACATCACCGGACGGATCCCGAGATGCTTCAAACGGGCGACCGCCGCCGCCGCCCCGGGCTTGACCGTGTCCGCGACAGTAATCATGCCCAGAACCTCGACGCCGCAGGCAAGGTAAATCGCCGTCTTGCCAAAAGGAGCCGCCAACGGACAGTTGCCGAGATCAATCCCGCATTCGCCCAGAAAACGAGCGTTGCCCAGCGCATAACGCCTGCCGCCGATCAGACCGGTGATCCCCTGCCCGGGATGAGCGAGAAATTCATCGACCCCGTCGAGCCCGATCCCCCGCTCCCGGGCGGCGTGAAGCACCGCTTCAGCCAGCGGATGCTCGGAATGCGCCTCCAGCGACGCGGCGGCACGCAGCAGCTCCGCTTCGGCAACCGCCTCGAAAGGCACGACTTCAGCCACCTCCAAACGCCCCTCGGTCACCGTGCCGGTTTTGTCGAAAACCACCGTGTCAAGCCGGCCGGTCGCCTCAAGAGCACGCCCCGATTTGATCAATACGCCGATTTCGGCGCCGCGCCCGATGCCGACAATCAACGCGGTCGGCGTCGCCAGCCCCAAAGCACAGGGACAGGCAATGACCAACACCGCCAACGCAAAAGAAAACGCCCGCGAAAACTCCGCGCCGGAAAAAAGCCACCCCAGAAAAGTCGCCAGCGCAATCAAAATCACCGCCTGGACGAAATAACCGGAAACCCGGTCCGCGATCCGCGCAATCGGCGGCCGCGACCCCTGGGCGTCCTCGATCAGCCGGATGATCCGCGCCAGCGCGGTGTCCCGCCCGACCCGGACGGCACGGCAGAGAATCGAGCCGTTCTTATTCAGCGAAGCGCCGGTCACCGGTTCGCCGACGCTTTTTTCGACCGGCACCGATTCGCCGGTCAACATCGATTCATCGACCGAAGTACTCCCTGAAATCACCTCGCCGTCGACCGGCAGGCGTTCGCCGGGGCGGACCCGGAAGAGATCGCCGACCTGGAGCTCCGAAACCGGAACTTCGGATTCGACGCCGTCCCGGATCAGATGCGCGGTCTCCGGCTCCAGCGCCATCAGCTTGCGGATCGCCTGCCCGGTCTTGCGCCGCGAATTGCTCTCCAGCGCCCGCCCGAGCAAAATCAAGGTGATGATCATGCAGGCGGTGTCGAAATACAACGGCCGGTTGCCGACGCCGGTGAAAATCAGATAGACGCTGTAAACCACCGCCGCCAGCGTGCCGGTGCCGATCAGCGAATCCATACTCGGCGCGCGCCGGACGAAAGCGCCGAAGCCGCCGGTGTAAAAATGACGCCCCGCCCACAAAACCGGCAGCGCCAGCGCGAATTCGATCCAGGCGACGACCGCGGGCGGCCACTCCGGAAAAGGCAGCCCGAACATGTCCTGCATCGCCACATAGGTCAACACCGCGGTAAAACCGAGCGCCACCCCGAAACGCTTCCAGCCCGGCCGCCCCGGATGCTCCTCCTCCTCCGCCGCCGGACGGCCGCCGTCCAGCGCCTCGGCTGCAAAACCGGCCGCGGCGACCGCGGCGACGACCGCGGCGTCGGAAAGCCGCTCCGGGTCGCATTCGGCGCTCAGGCGCTCGGTGGCGAAATTGACGTAAACCTCGCCGGCGCCCGGCAGCGCCGCCACCGCGCGCTCCACCGCCCGGGCGCAGGAAGCGCAATGCATCCCGGAAATCGCGAAATTGCGTTTTTCCATCATCCTTCCCCTCTTAAAGAAGATAACGCCGAATGACGTTTTTGCAAATCGGCGAGCAATTCTCCGGCCGCCGCCGGCATCGCCAGCGGCGCCGCCTCCGGATGCTGGTGCCGAAACCAGGTGATCTGCCGCCGCGCCAATTGCCAGGTCGCGGTGGCGATGCGTTCAGCCAGCTCGCCGTACCCCATCCGGCCGGCGAGATATTCGCCGATCAGACCGTAGCCGAGCGCCTGCCGGGCGGTCGGCGTCGCGGCCAGCCCCGCACTCAACAGCCGCTCGGCCTCTTCGATCCAGCCGGAATCGAGCATCAGCCGGGTCCGTTCGGCGATGCGGCGCTTGAGCTCCTCACGCGGCCATTCCAACACCCACGCGCGAACCGGATGACGCAGCCCGGAACCGGCGCGGCTCTGAAGCGCGATGATCGATTCTCCGGTCAGCAGCCGGACTTCGAGAGCCCGGATCAGCCGCCGCCGGTGACGACTCCAGCGCTCCAGCGCCGCCGGGTCCTCCGCCGCCATGCGCCGGAGCAGCGCCGCGAACCCCTCCTCGGAATCATATTCGGCGTCGAGCCGGGCGCGCAATCCGGCGTCCCGCGGCAGATCGTCGAGACCGTAAAAAAGCGCCTTGAGGTACATTCCGGTGCCCCCGGCAATGACCGGCACCCGCCCGCGCCCGGCGATATCGGCGATCGCGGCGTCGGCCATCGCGACGTAGCTGAAGACGTCGGAGGGCGCCTCCAAATCGAGCACATCGATCAGGTGATGGGGAATCTGCCGCTGTTCGGCGGCGGAGGGTTTGGCGGTCCCGAGGTCGAGCCCGCGGTAGAGCTGCATCGAATCGGCGGAAACGATCTCGCCGCCGAGCGCGGCGGCCAGCTCCAGCGCCAATGCGCTTTTGCCGGAGGCGGTCGGCCCCAGGAGCGCGGGGATTTCAACCGGCCGCGTCATCTCGGGCGGCGTTCCGGTTTTTGCCCCGGCGGTCCGACCGCAGAAGCACCGAAATCAGAAAGAGAATCACCCCGCCGACAATGGCGCAGTCCGCGACATTGAAAATCGGCCAATGGTAGAACTGCAGATCGACCGCGAAAAAATCGACCACATGGTTGCGCCACAGCCGGTCGATCGAATTGCCGACCACTCCGCCGACGATGGTGAACACCGCGATATAACGCTCGATATGCCCCTCGGTCAGGTAGCGGATGAAGCAGAGCGCCAGCGCCACCACCGCCACCCCGACCAGGGTGAGCAAGAGCCCGTAACCGGAAAGCATTCCCCAGGCCGCCCCCGTATTGCGGGCCAGCCTGAGCTCGAACACTCCGGGAATGACCTCGATGACCTGCCCGTTGGCGAGAACCCGTTCGACGACGATTTTGGAAATCTGGTCGATCAGCACCAGCAGAAACGCCCATCCGATCCCCGCCAGCACCAGACGCCGGCGGACCGGGGAACGGTCCGCCTCGGGCCGGGGAGAAGGAGGTTCTTCGGACTTAGATTCGGCCATGCTGCTCCAGGCGGCTCTTGCATTTGACGCAATAGATCGCGTAGGGGCGGACATCGAGGCGCGCCGGCGGACTCTTTTCGCCGCATTCATGGCATTTGCCGTAGTCGCCGTCGAAAAGCCGCTGCAGCGCATCGTCGATCAGGTCGAGCACGTCACCCTCGGCCGTCATCAACTGCAACTCCATCTCATGACGGGAGTTGTCGCTGCCCATATCCGCCATGTGCGTGGTGACGCCGCGTTTGTCGGCGTTGCTGCAGTCGAGCGCGTCGGCGGCATGGCTTTTAAGGCTGCCGGAAACCATGTCCCTGACGTGCATCAGAGCGTCGTAATACTTACGCTCCTCGCTGGTGAACTTGGCGATCCGTTTTTCTTTGTCGTTTTTATTCACGGCGGCCTCACTGAAAAAATTGTTTTCCTCACGATCGAGATAATAATCTAACACCGAATTATTTTTTTACAAATCGAAGCGGAAAAATCGGCGATTTTCATCGCACGCGCGACTTGCAATAATCGTTATCGCTGGCATATTATCCGATAATATGAAAAGACTCCGCCACATCGTCCTCTGTCTCGTCCTCCCGGTGCTTTGCGTTTCGTGGTGCGCCGGCTGCGGCAAGGGCTCCTATTCCGCCCGGATGGCGCAGGCGCTCGAAGAAGCCCGGCGCAACAATTACCGCGAGGTGCTGGCGCTGGCTTCGGGCCTCGCCGAGAGCGATCCGGGAGATCCCAACGCCTGGGTGCTCAAAAGCATCGCCGCCGAACGTTCCGGGCAGGCGCCGCTGGCCCTGCAGAGCGCCCTGCGCGGCGCCGAGCTTTGCCCGGGCAGCTTCGCGGTGCAATACACCGCCGGCCGGCTGCTCGTCCAGGCCGTCCCGGCCCGCGACCGCGAGGCGGTCACCTATCTCGAACGCGCTTACGCGCTGCGCCGCGACGATTCGCGCAGCCTGAGTCTGCTGACCCAGTGCCTGGCCCGGCTCAACGACCGACGGGTCGAAAATTACTACGCCATCCTGGAAGCCATCGCCCCGGCGGCGGCCAAATCGACCGAAATCGCCAGTTCGCTCGGCGTTTACCGGATGCGCAACGGCAAGCTCCGCGAGGGCGTCGCCCTGCTCAACAACGCCTATCGAGGCGCCACCGGCAATCCGCTGGTGGTGCTCAACCTGGCGCGCGCCCTCGACCGCTACACCACCGGCAATACCGCCACCGCCGTGGCGCTCTACCGCCAATATCTCGAACTGACCCGTCTCAACCCCGAAGCGGCCGGCGTACGCACCGAAATCGAAGCGCGGGTCCGGGAACTGACCCGTTGATCAGGGAACGGAGGCTCCGCCTCCGGGGAGTGATGAAACCGTGAGCCGCGGCATAACCGACGACTATGTCGAACAGGTCCGGGAAAACTGCAACTTCGAGGAGTTGATCCAGGCCCGCTGCCAGGGGATCAAACGCGCCGCCGGCGACCGGCTGGTCACCCTGTGTCCCTTTCACCAGGAAAAAACCGGCAGCTTCAACGTCAATCTGACCATGAAGCAGTATTACTGTTTCGGCTGCAAGGCCCACGGCGACGTTTTCAGCTTCGTGATGGAGCTCGAACATCTGGACTTCCCGGAAGCGGTGCGTTTTCTGGCGCGGCGCTGCGGCATGCCGGAACCGGAGGAAAAAACGCTTTCGCCCGAGGACCGGGCTCTGGCGCGGGCCCGCCGCGACCGCAAAACGCGTCTCGAAGAGATGCACGCGGTCTTCGCCCGCTGGTACATGGAAATTCTCCGCAACCGTCCCGACAGCGCGGTGCACCGTTATTTCCTGACCCGCGGCATTCCGTGGGAAACCGCCGACCGTTTCATGCTCGGCGCGGCGCCGCAGGAATGGGAGGGAGCGCTCGCCTACGGCCGCGGCATCGGGTTCTCCGAGGAGGAGATGCTCGAGGGCGGCATCCTGATCCGCAACGAGGAGCGCAACCGCCTCTACGACCGTTTCCGCAACCGCCTGATGTTTCCGATCTGGAACGAAGCCGGGCGGGTGGTCGGCTTCAGCGCCCGCATTGTCGAAACCGACCCCAAGGCGCCCAAATACGTCAACAGTCCGGAGTCTCCGATCTTCAAAAAGGGCGAGCTCCTCTACGCGCTGCCGCTGGCCCGCGACGGCATCCGGCGCCTCAAGATGGCGATTCTCTGCGAGGGCCAGCTCGACGCCATCGCCTACCACCGCGCCGGCTTCGACTGCGCGGCGGCGCCGCAGGGAACCGGCTTCACCGCCGAACAGGCCAAGCTGCTGAGCCGTTACACCTCCAGAATCCTGCTCAGCTTCGACGCCGATTCGGCCGGGCGCAAGGCGACGCTGGCGGCGCTCGAACATCTGCTGCCGCTGAATTTCGAGGTGCGTTCGATCGCCATCGACGGCGGCAAGGACCCGGACGAAATTCTGCGCAACGAGGGGGAAGCGGGGGTGGCGGCGCTGGTCGACAAATCGGTGGACCTGAGCGAAATCCTCTTCCGCCATCTCGCCGGCGAAGTCGACCTCGCGTCGCCTTTCGGCAAGGACCAGGCGGTCAAGACCCTCGAACATTACTTCGGCATGTTGTCCAGTCCGGTGGTGCGCAGCCAGTACTGGGAGCTGGCGGCGACCCGGCTCAACCTGCCGCCGGAGGTGCTGTACGCCGAATTGCGGCGGATCAAATTGCAGGACGCGGCCAACTTGCGCATCCGCGGCTCTTCGCAGCGCCCGGAGCCGCCGGCGCCGGTGCCGGTATCGGTGCGGTCCGATGCGGCGGCGAAACTGCCGCGGGCGGTGGCTCACGCCGCCGAAACCCTGCTTGAAATCGCGTTGTGCGACGAAGGGGCGGCCCGTCAGGTCGCCGATGAAGCGCCGCACACGCTCCTCGACCGGATGCCGGCGGGGCGGGCGCTCAACTGGCTGGCGGCGTTGGCCTTGAATGGCGAATGGGCCGAGCTGCCGCAGCGCGTCGCCGCGATGATCGAGGAGGTCGCCGACGACGGCGTGGTGGCCAAAGCCGTGGCCGCCGGCTGCCGGATCGACGCGCCCCACCATGCCCGAGCGGTCGCCGACTGTGTGGCGGCGTTGCGCCGTCATCATGCGGCGGAGCGCCGCGCCGAACTCAAAAACGCGCTGGCCGCCGCCGCCGGAACCGCCGACGAGGCCAGGCTGTTCGAAGAACTGCGTCAACTGGGATCGTAACATCATGCTCAAGTTTTTCCGCCGCCGGAACCGCCATCCCGAACCGGAATTCACTCCGGAGCTGTTGCATCTGCATTACAGCGGCAACCGGATTCTCAAGAGTTATCTGTCGTTTTACGCCGGCGACCATTGGCGTCTTTTCGCGGCGATGGTGCTTTATCTGATCAAGTCGGCTCCGACCTGGATTACGCCGGTGATCGTCGCCGACGTGCTGAATTTGCTGGGACATCCCAACGCCGACGGGAGCTATCCGCCGGAGATGCTTTCCCGGCTGGTCGTTCTCGGGGCCATCGGCGTGATCGCCATTCTCCAGAACATTCCGGTTCACATCTGGTTCGTCTGGCTGTCGAGCAAGGTCAACCGCAAGGTCGAATGGAAGCTGCGTTCCAACCTCTGCCAGCGCATGCAGCATCTGTCGATCCCCTACCACCTGAACAACAAAATGGGGGTGTTGCAGACCAAGGTGTTGCGCGACGTCGAAAACATCGAGATGCTGACCCGGCTCCTGATCGATTCGTTTCCGGGGATTATGATGACCTTTATCGTCGCGGTGATTGTGACCTCGATGCGGGTGCCGCAATTTCTGCTTTTCTATCTGGTCACGGTGCCGGCGGCGGTGATCATTTACCGTCTGGTCCGCAACCGGCTTCACGAATACAACCGCGATTTCCGGATCAGCATTGAAAACATGTCCGGCCGGATCATTGAAATGCTGCGGATGATTCCGGTGACCCGTGCCCACAACGTCGAATCGATCGAGCTCGAACGGGTTGGCGACAAACTCACCGAAGTCAAAAACCGCGGGCTCCGCCTCGACGTGCTGAACAGCGTCTTCAATTCGGTCAACTGGGTGGTGTTCATGGTGTTCAATCTGATCACGCTGTTGGTTGCGGCATGGCTCAACCTTTCGGGGCGCATGAATATTCCGATCGGCGACGTGGTATTGCTGACCACCTATTTCAACTCGATCACGGGTTCGGTCATGGGCATTCTGAATACCATGCCGGCGTTGACCAAGGGCATGGAATCGGTGCGTTCGATCGGCGAGGTGCTGGAGTGTCCGGACATTGAAATGAATGAGGGGAAGCCGGCGCTTGAGCACATTGGGGGCCGGTTCCATTTCGAGCAGGTCGGCTTCTGTTACGACCGCAGTGACCGTCATGCCGTTCAGGGGCTCAACCTGGAGGTCAAGCCGGGGGAAACCATTGCCCTGGTCGGACCGTCGGGCTCGGGCAAATCGACGATCATGCAGTTATTGATCGGGTTCATCCGGCCTTCGGAGGGGCGGATTTGTCTTGACGGGCATGACATGAACGACATTGATCTCAGGAGTTACCGTCGTTTCATTTCGGTGGTGAGTCAGGAGACGGTATTGTTTGACGACACCATTCGTGAAAACATCACTTACGGGGCCGGCGACCGGTCGCAGGAGGAGGTTGAGAGGGCGGTTCGGGGCGCCAATCTCCATGAAGTCATCCAATCGCTTCCGGAGGGTTTGGAAACGATGGTCAAGGAAAACGGCGCCCGCCTTTCGGGCGGCCAGAAGCAGCGTATGGCCATTGCCCGGGCGTTGTTGCGCGATCCGCGGGTATTATTGCTTGACGAGGCGACCAGTGCTCTCGACGTCGAATCCGAGGCGTTGATTCAGGATGCGTTGGAGCGGTTGATCAAGGGCCGTACGACTTTCATTGTGGCTCACCGTCTTTCGACGATTCGCAATGCCGACCGCATTGTGGTGCTTCACCAGGGGCGGATTGTTGAGATTGGGACGCATGATCAGTTATTGGAGGAGCGTGGGATTTATTATCGGATGCATCGGTTGCAGAGTGAGCATATTACCAGCGAGGAGGCGGTGGCGATCGGGCTTGAGCTCGAGCACCGCGCCTGACCCTCCCTCTTCTCCCCAAAAAATAAAAATAAAAAATAGTCGGCCGCCGCGAAGCAAGGCCAGGGTCCAGGTGGGTCCCACCTGGCGCGGTCCAGCCGCGTAGGCTGGTCGCCTGTCTCAACAGGCGAAACGGTAAGGAAGCCCGAGCGGGAGCGAGGGCGGAGCCGCCCGGTCGGCGATGG
>JAVBSD010000450.1:0-5284 GCA_031547325.1 Victivallaceae bacterium
GGCGAAGACGGCGACCACGAGGGCAACATCGTCTGCAAGTGCTTCGGCATCACCGACGCCAAAATCCGCGACCTGGCCCGCAAGAACAACCTCCACACCGTCGAGGAAATCCGCAATTACAGCAAGGCCGGCGGCGCCTGCGGCGCCTGTCTGGACCAGATTCAGCAGGTGCTCGACGAGATGTGGCGCGGGACGGCGCAGCAGCCGAAGCCGGCCGGCTTCGACGAGCTGTCGCTGGTCCAGAAGGTCTTCAAGGTTCAGGAGGTGCTGGACAAGGAGGTCAAACCGCTGCTGGAAAAGGACGGCGGCAGCATTGAGCTGGTCGACCTTTCCGGCCACACGGTCAAAGTCCGGCTGCAGGGGCGCTGTTCCGGCTGCCCGGCCTCCGGGGTCACCCTCAAGCACACCGTCGAGGACAAGCTGCGCGAATTCGTCAGTCCCGACCTGACCGTGGAGAGCGTATGATGCCCGAGCCCATCTATTTCGACAACAACGCGACCACCATGGTCGATCCGGCGGTCTTCGCGGCGATGGAGCCCTATTTCTGCCGGCTGTACGGCAATCCGTCGAGCATCCACACCTTCGGCGGCAGCGTCATGGCCGAGGTCGAAAAAGCACGCCTCGAAGTGGCGCGACTGATCGGCGCCGGCTACCGCGATCCCCACGGCCAGGCCAGTGAAGTGATCTTCACCAGCTGCGGCACCGAGAGCGATTCCTCGGCGATCTGGAGCGCGCTGCTGACCCGGCCGGAACGGCGCAAAATCGTCACCACCAAAGTCGAACACCCGGCGGTGCTGAATCTGGGCAAGGAACTCGAACGCCGCGGCTACCAGGTCGTCACCGTCGGCGTCGACGCCCAGGGACGCCTCGACATGGACGAGCTCGAACGCGCCATCGACGACGACACCAACCTGGTCAGCGCGATGTGGGCCAACAACGAAACCGGCACCATCTTTCCGGTCGAAGAAATCGCCCGAATGGCCCACCGTCGCGGCGCGCTCTTTCACACCGACGCGGTCCAGGCCGCCGGCAAGGTGCCGATGAACCTCGAAGCCGGGGAGATCGACTTCGCCAGTTTCTCCGGGCACAAGCTCCACGCGTCCAAGGGAATCGGCATTCTCTACGTGCGGCGCGGCGTGCGTTTCCGGCCTTTTCTGGTCGGCGGGCACCAGGAACACGGCCGGCGCGGCGGCACCGAAAACGTCGCCGCCATCATCGGCCTCGGCAAAGCGGCGGAGCTGGCCGGCCTGGACCTCGAACACGAAATCGCCCACACCGCGATGCTGCGCGACCGCCTCGAAGCCGGCGCCGCCGCCGCGATTCCGGCGATCCGCATCAACGGCGATCCGGAGCACCGGCTGCCCAACACCGCCTCGATCAGCTTCGAATACATCGAGGGGGAATCGATCCTGATGCTGCTCGACCGGCACGCCATCTGCGCTTCGTCGGGCAGCGCGTGCACCACCGGCAGCCTGGAGCCGTCGCACGTTCTGCGGGCGATGGGTCTGCCCTACACCGCGGCGCACGGGACGGTGCGCTTCAGCTTCTCGCGCTTCAACCGCGTCGAAGAGGTCGACCGCCTGCTCGAAGTCCTGCCCGGCATCATCGAACGGCTGCGCGGCATGTCTCCGTACTGGAAGGAATCGGCCAGGTGAAACCCTTCGCGCCGCAGGAATGCGCCCCGGAATTCCCGCTCGAATGGCGTTATTCGGTCGTCGCCGACGCCCGGCCGGAGATGGAACAACTGCTGCGCGCCGTCTTCGGCGCCCACGGCCTACCGGAGGCGGAAGTCGCCGCCGGCAAGAGCTCCGGCGGCGGCAAATACCGGAGCTACCGGATCGCCGCGACCTTCGCCAACGAGGAGCAGATGCGCGGCATCGACTGCGATCTGTCCGCTCTCGACGGCGTCAAATTCGTTCTCTGATGAGGTTCCCGGCGGAGTAGAAGACGTTTTTTTCGATTTTTTCATGGCCGCGGCCGAAAAATAATTTGACATTGTTTTTAAAGATGCTAATTTTGTATGAGGACGCCTGCGTTTGAAGCAAGGCGCTCCGGTTTATTGTTTTGTATTGGCAGATTTAAAGGTTAACAGAACATAGCACACGGAGAGACTGATGAAAGTTCTGAACATGGTGTTGAGCGTCCTCATCCTTCTGCTGGCCGTCGCGTCAGCGGTATTCGCTTACTTCCTGTTCGAGAAGCGTGAACAGATGACGCTGGGGTGGAAGATGATGGCCAGGGCGATCCACGACGCCTCCGCCACTCTCGACAAGGATGCCGCCACCACCTACTCCTCCACGCTGACCGAAGACAACCTCTCCCACCTGAATTACGACCAACTGACCAACCGTCTCCGCGAGCTCCAGACTCAGGCCGCCGCGGTGGTCAAGGGCCGCGATCAGCTGGCCACGTCGCTGCTGGCGGCCGGCAACGCCGTCAACATGACCGGCATGCCGGCCAACACCGCGTTGACCAACACCGGCGATCTGTCCAAGGCCGAACAGGAGCAGCAGGCGATCATCGCCGGCATCAAAGCGGTCAAGACCCGTTACGACGACACCGTCAACCGGGTCATCCGGGCGGCCAACGCCATCAACGCTCCGGGGACCGCCGATTTCCGCGATGCCAACAGCTACAGCAAGGCCTTCGACGCTCTCGACAGCCGCATCGGCTCGGTCAACACCCAATTGAACAATCTGCGCAGCGGCCTGCCCAAAATCGCCGCCGCCCTCAACACCAGCCTCGACGCCGTCAACGACACCAATTTCGATGCGATGATCGAAAAGGTCCGCCTGGCCGCCGCCAACACCTCCAGCCAGCTGGCCGCCGCCAACGACGCGATCAACAATACGTCGACCGGCTACATCGCCACCGTCGCCAATCTCAACAATCAGATTGACGACCAGAAGCGCCAGCTCAACGAGCGCGACGTCACCATTCAGCAGCGCGACGACCAGATCCGCCGCCTGATCGCGGTCATCGACCCGAGCAGCGATTCCCGTCATCCCGATCTGTGGGAGCCGGGCGCCCTCGAAGCCCGCCGCCAGCTCCAGGGCCGGGTGCTCGAAGTCAACGACACCTACGGCATCATCATCGTCGACCTCGGCAAGAACACCCGGGTCTACCAGCGCGTCGGCCAGAACCGCGTCGAAGTCGATCCCAAGATTCCGACCGAATCCACCATGGCGGTGCTGCGCGGCGAAGCCGACAACAATCCCGAATACATCGGCCGGATCAAGCTGATCCGGATCAACGAAAATTGTTCGGTGGCCGAAGCGGTCCGCGACAACGGCGGCACCGACCGCAAGGTGCGCCCCGGCGACATCGTGATCTTCACCGAAACCGATTTGGCCTCGCTGCCGCAGCAGGCACAGTAAGGAAGGAGTTCCGACGATGTTCAACTCGCGACTCTTCACCGCAATCATGGTGCTGACGACTCTGGCGTTGATTGCGTTGGCGGCCTTCCAGTGTCTGGAGATGAAGGAATATGACCTGTTCAATACTCTCAAGGAGCGTTTTTTCTAAGTTGTTCTGGGCGCTGCTGCTTCTGGCGGCGGCCGGCGGCTGTACCGATCTTGAGCGTGGCGGAGTCAGTTCCATCCCCCGGAACCGGCCGGCACAATGGGAGACCCGCCCCTACGGCGATGTGCACAACTAACCTGCGAGGACGGATGTGAATCCGTCCTTTTTTGACTTATCCCCCGTCGGCAAGACGGCACACTCGACTTCCCGGAGAGTGACGCCGGGCGGCGACGTTGCAACTTCTCCGAATGTATCGGGGTTCCACTGAAAACCTGACCGGTTGCATTTTTGCGGCATGGATTGTGGAAAATAGACTCGGCAGAAAGCGGCGGATACCGCTTGACGACAATACTCACCATCAAAACAGGAAGCGCATCTCACATGACCCTGGAAGAATTCAATCGGCTGCGTTACGGCATGTTCGTGCATTTCGGCCTGTATAGCCGGCTCGGCCGCGGCGAATGGGTGATGAACCGTGAGCGCCTTGATCCCGAAGAAATGCGGCGGGTCGCCTCCGAATTCAATCCGGTGAATTTCGACGCCGAAGCGTTGTGCGACCTGGCGCTGGCCGGCGGCATGAAGTACATCATCTTCACCACCATGCACCACGACGGGTTCCGGCTCTACGACACTGCGTTGAGCGACCACAATTCAATGAAGATCTGCGGCCGTGATTTCACGGCGGAGATCGTTGCGGCGGCGCGGCGGCGCGGCTTGAAAATCGGTCTTTACCACAGTCTCAACAATTGGTTCGACCAGCCGGACGCGGTGGCGGCCTGGGATGATCCGGGGGCTTATGAAGTCTTCATCGCCAAAACCTTCGCGCGGCTGCGCGAATTGGTGGAGAAATTCCGTCCTTTCGACATTTTGTGGTACGACGGCTGGTGGCCTTTCGACGCCGACGGCTGGCAGGCGGAGCGGATGAATGCGGCCATGCGCGAGTTGGCTCCGAATCTGCTTTTCAACGGCCGCAACGGTCTTCCCGGCGACTTCGGCACGCCGGAGCAGCACTTGAGTGCTCCGTCGCCCTGGCGGCCCTGGGAAGCGTGTGTCACCCTCAACGACCACTGGGGGTATCACCGTGCCGATGCCAACTGGAAAGGTCCTGTGGAAGTCATTAAGATGCTGTTGACCTGCGCCAACGGCAAGGGGAATCTTTTGCTGAACATCGGGCCGGACGGTTCGGGCGCCGTGCCGGAGGAGTCGCGCCGTATTGTCGCCAAGGTGGGCGACTGGCTGGCTTCGGGCGGTAACGCGGCGGTGACGGACACTGAATTGTTCCGTTTCGGGTTTGGGGTGCGTACCCCGGAGGAGTTGGGGGATTGGGATCACAACGGTGTGTTCACGTCATCGGGCCGTGATTTATTTTTCACGATGCTTTACTGTCCCGGGGCGATGTGGCGTTTCAACGGGTTGGAGGCGCAAGTTGAGGCGGTTTCGTGGAACGGCGTCGATTTGGTTTTCCGTCAATCCGGCGATGTGGTGGAAGTGGATTTGCCTGGGGAGCTTCAGGAGGGGTTTTGTCCGGTTTTGAAGATTTCGTGTGACCGGCGGCCGTCGTTGTATCGTCCTGGCGGCATGGGGGTGCCGAAGAAGACGCATCCGCGTTATGACCCGGTTGAGCCCGACCTGCTTTACTGAAAAAGAAAAAAAACAAAAAAATAAAAAATAGTCGGCCGCCGCGCAGCAAGGCCAGGGTCCAGGTGGGTCCCACCTGGCGCGGTCCAGCTGCGTAAGCTGGTCGCCTGTCTAAACAGGCGAA
>JAVBSD010000357.1:0-3508 GCA_031547325.1 Victivallaceae bacterium
TGTCAATAGCGATTTTCATGAGACGCAGGAGAGACTGTCTAAAGTGACTGTCTTTGAGGCTGATGATTCGCGCTTCGATGGCGCGGCCGGCTCGGCTCCGAGCGGACTTTTTCCGGATCGCGTTGCTCCCGGAAAAAGTGCGCCATCGCCGCCCGAAAAGGCCCCGCCCGGCCTCCCGGCCGGGCTTCCGTAGAGTTTCGCCTGTTGAGACAGGCGACCAGCCTCCGCGGCTGGACCGCGCCAGGTTATCCAACCTGGACCATGGCGCCCCTTGGGCGCCCCTTTTATTTTTTGTTTTTTTTAGTTTGCGGGGAGGGGGGCGCTCCGGCGGCGCAACTCAAACGCTCCCAGAATCCCGATCAAACCGGCAAAAATCAGATAACATCCGAAAACAAACGCCACCAGCAGCATCCCGAAAAACGGCATCGCCACCACAAACACACCGCACAGGAGCGAAATGATGCTGTTGAAAAATAACAGCCCGCGCCCCGGCGCACCCTTGGGCGCGGCGACCGCGCCGGCCAGAGCGTCGATGCCCGAGAGGAAAATCCAGCAGCCGATCATCAAGCCAAGGAACCAGTCGGCGGTCAGCGGATGCCAGATGATCGCGCCGCCGAGACCAAATGTCACCAGCGCCATGAAAATCCCCCAGACACCGATTTTACGCTTTCCCGCCAGCGGCATCAGCAGCCGCTCCAACCCGATGACGATCAAAAGCGAACCGAGCAGAAAGATGATGCCCATCGCGGTCGGCTCCGGCCACCTCACCACCAGAATACCGGCGGCGAGGTAAAGAACGCCCAGGAACAAAACAGCGCCCCACGATTTCTTTTTCGCAACCGGATTGATGGCGAACCAATACTTGATTTCGTTCATGAATTCTCTCCCGTTTTAAGTTGGCGACTGAAGGTTAATATATCACCGCGAATTTCAATATGCAAAAAAAACGCCGCCCGGGGGTTCCGGACGGCGTTTTTGACGCCTCAGTTCTGGCGGTGAACCGCCGGACGGAATTCGGCGCGACGGTTCTGCGCCCACACCGCTTCGCCGGAGCCTTGCACCGCCGGCTTGTCCTTGCCGTAGGACAAGGTGCGCATCCGGTCATTGGAAACACCCTTGTCGGCCAGGTACTTCTGGACGGCCAGAGCGCGGCGTTCGCCGAGCGCGCGGTTGTATTCTTCGGTGCCGCGTTCGTCGCAGTTGCCCTCGATGGACAACAGGAGCTCTGGATTGGCGAGCATGTAATCGGCGACGGCGTCGAGCTTGGCGCGCTCCTGGCCGACCAGGGCGTCGCTGTCGTAGGCGTAGTAAATCTTGGGCAGACCGATTTCATCCGGGATGAATACCCAGTCTTCCCTGGGATTGTCGAACTCGCCCGGCTGGCGCCAGTCGGTGGGAGTGCGGCCGTCGTTCCGCGTATTGCTCCAGGGATCGAGATTGTTGCCGTCCGGATCCACCCAAGCCTTGGGGACGCTGTTTTCCGCCGGATCGGGAGAACTGCACCCGGCCGCGAAAAAGACCAGCGCGCCGACGAACAACCATGCCAACAAAACACCAAACCGAGACTTCATAAAATCCTCCTGCAAGATAGGGTTGACTGCTTTATCATAACATAGATGCAAATTAGAAAAAATCCAGCCGGTTTTGTGAATCAATCGCACTTTTTTTTCGTGCCGGGCGGTTGCCAATCCGGCGAAGCATGGTATAGTATTTTGAATGTTCAAATCACGGAGCGCATCATGAAGATCGATTGGGAAAATCTCGGGTTCGAATTTCTGCCGACCAAGTCGAATTACCGTTGCCGTTTCGCCGACGGCAAGTGGGACGCGGGGCAGTTGCATAACACGTACGATATTACCATGTCGGTGGCGGCGAACTGCCTGCATTACGGCCAGGCGATCTTCGAGGGATTGAAGGCGTTTCGCTGCCGCGACGGCAAAGTGCGGGTCTTCCGGCCCGAATGCAACGCCGAACGCCTCAACGGCTCGGCGCGCCATCTGCTGATGCCGGAACTCCCGGCGCCGCAGTTCCTCGACGCGTTGCGCACGGTCATCAACGACAATATCGAGTACGTGCCGCCCTACGGTTCGGGCGGTTCGCTCTACATCCGGCCGGTGATGTTCGGCACGACGCCGCAGATCGGCATTTCGGCGAGCCGGGATTACACCTTCGTGATGATGGTGGTGCCGGTCGGTCCCTATTACAAGGGCGGGATCAAGCCGGTCGACGCGATGGTGTCGCCCGATCTCGACCGCGCCGCGCCGCGCGGCACCGGGCATATCAAGATGGCCGGCAACTACGCCGCCAGCCTCTATCCGTCCAAGGTCGCCAAGGAAGCCGGCTGCTCGGTGGCGCTGTTCATGGACCCCGCCAGCCACGAATTCGTCGACGAATTCGGCACCAGCAATTTCCTGGCGATCACCAAAGACGGCAAGTACGTGACCCCGAAATCCGATTCGGTGCTGCCCTCGATCACCAATTTGTCGCTGGCGACGCTGGCCGAAGACGCCGGCGTCCCGGTCGAACGGCGGCGGATTCATCGCGCCGAACTGCCCGAATTCGCCGAAGTCGCCGCCTGCGGCACCGCGGTGGTGATCACCCCGATCGGAACCCTGCGCGACGGCGGCGTCGTTCACCGTTATTCGCAGGAAATCGGCCCGGTGCTGAAGTCGCTTTACGAGGAAATCACCGGCATTCAGTACGGCGAACGCCCCGACCGGCACGGCTGGATGTACGAAGTATGAAGATTTTCCGCGACCCGGCGGAATTCCAGGGCTGGGCGCTCGACGCCCGCCGCGCCGGGACCCGGATCGGGCTGGTCCCGACCATGGGGTATCTGCATGAAGGGCACCTGTCGCTGATCGACGCGGCGCGGCGCCGCAGCGACACGGTCGCGGTCAGCATCTTCGTCAATCCGACCCAGTTCGGCCCCAATGAAGACCTGGACAAGTATCCGCGCAGCTTCGAGCGCGACTGCGAAGAGTGCGCCAAACGCGGCGCGTCGGCGATTTTCGCCCCCGAGCCGGGCGCGATGTACGACGCCGATCACAGCACCTGGGTCGACGAGGGCAGCCTGGCGCTGGGCCTCTGCGGCGGTTCCCGGCCCGGCCATTTCCGGGGCGTCGCCACCGTGGTGGCCAAGCTGTTCAACCTGGCGCAGCCGGCGGTGGCGGTCTTCGGCCAGAAGGACGCCCAGCAGGCGCTGGTGATCCGGCGCATGGCGCGGGATCTGAATTTCCCGGTCGAGATCGTGGTGGCGCCCTTGGTGCGCGACGCCGACGGCGTCGCGCTGAGCTCGCGCAACCGTTATCTGTCGGAGAACGAACGCCTGGCGGCGCGTTCGCTGTCGCGGGCGCTCTTCGCGGTCGAAGCCGGTCTGCGAGGGCGGGGGACGGCGGCTCTGGACGAATTGCTCGCCGCCGGAGGCGCCGCGATCGCCGCGGCGGGCGGCGAAGTCGATTATTTTGAAGCCCGCGACGCCGGAACGCTGGCGCCGGCGGGGCGCGAT
>JAVBSD010000018.1:0-10113 GCA_031547325.1 Victivallaceae bacterium
GTCAGATTCAGCAGGTATTCACTGTGAAAAACGGTGTCGGCAGTGAGCGCGTAACTTTTTTCCAACGCGTCGAATTGCAGACTCACCAGCACCCGTTTGCTGAACAGCGTCATGCTGTGCAACTCCTCCGCGTCGGCCGGCGTCATCTGATCGAAGCCGGCGATCTCCCAGTAAATCGTGCCGTAGGCGGCGTGCTCGGTCGTGAGCACATCGCCGATCCCGAAATACCGGCGCGCATTTCCCGTTTGCACGATATCCCGCACCGTCGTCCAGGTCATCGAGTTGCTCGTAAAGCGGTTTTCCGCGTTCATGTTGACCATGCCGCTGACCGCCACCGGAAAGAGCTGGTAGAAATATACGTCATCGCTCGGAAGCTGATCGATGTACTCGACGGTATTGCAGGCATTGCGCACCGTGCCGGTCCAAATCAGCGTACCGTCATTGGGGTCGACGGGATAACCGCCGAGTTTGCGCACGAGTTTGGTGTGACTCCACCCGGCCAGCAGCACCCCGTCGACCACCAGGTCGTCGGGCTCGCGCCACTTGATGCGGTTCACCCTGCCCTGGGTGACCGAACGGATATTGGTCACGTCGCCGGGAGGATAGGCTTGAATTGCGCGGATTGCGTCGCCCAGCAGCTCGACCGCGCCGTCGCCCGATTGGCGTTGTTGCCGGATCGCGGCGCGAACGTCGTTCCACGCCGCGCCGTTGCGCATGATCAATTCATTGAGCGTTGCCATCTAACTGCGCCTCCATGGTTGCGGCGGCCGCCGTCAATGCCGACAGAATTTCCGCGACGTTTTCATGAACGGCGTCGAGCGTGGGTTTCAGTTCGGATTTCATCGTTTCGATTTTCGAGTCGACATATCCGGTCGTCGCCACCGGTTCCGCCAATCCCGGATCGATCGCAAATCCCTCGACGAACACCGATTTTTCAAAATTGGCGGCGCCGGCGGCGATCAGGCGCATATCGTTTTTGACGCGAATCTCGGCCCAGCCTTTTTGCTGAACGGCGGAGGATTTTTCGATTTTGTCGAGAAAAGCCTGCCGGTTGCATTGAAATTCAAAGGTCAGCACGCCGCCCTCCGGCAGCGCCTCGGCCAGCACGCAGGGCGGAGTCGAAATGTCCAAATCGATGTCCGCGGCGAGAACGCAGGGTTCTTCCGGGAAGCCCTCTTCATACCGAAAGGTCAGCGTCACGGTATCGTAAAACCGGAACCGCAACGCTCCGCAAATTGTTTTTTCGGCGATACGCAGATTCATGATGCCAGATACTCCATCCTTGGGTTGATGATGTTTGCGTTACACCCAGGGGAAAAAGAGTCGCATCAAAACATGCAACCGCATGAATTCCAAACAAATAAATTATGGAACGCTCCCGAGCGGCCGCGGGAACCTCAGGAGTGGACCGCCGGACGGATGTAGACCAACCGGGTCAAATCATCGTCCCACGGCCAAGCGGCGTCGAGCAAAGCGGTGATATCCAGTCCGGAGACCGCCGCAATTTCCACGCCGGGAAGAATTTCCGCAATGGCCGGGCATTCGGCGGCATTGGCAATCCGCCTGGCGGGATGCGCCGCCAGCCAGGCCGGCGCGGCTCCGCGGTCCAGAACCGCCTCCAGGCCGCCCGGGACTTCGTAAACCAGGACTTCGGAATTGCGCCCGTCATAGACTACCTGAACCGGCTCCCCCTGCCCCGCCGCCCAGGCCAGCGCGGTCGGCACGCAGCGGGTACGGACGGCCGCGCGCCGCGCCGTCAAACCGGCGACCAGAGCCGCCGCCTGGCGCATGCCGGTGAAACTGCCGGGACCGGACCCGACCGTCCAGTGGGTGACGTCGGTCACTTCGATGCCCTGCATCCGCAGCGTCGACACGACCCAGTCGGCGAGGACGGCGGCTTCGCGCCCGCGCATCGGACGCTCCGCCGTCCGGACAACGCCGTCGGAGGAACGGATTCCCAGGTAGGCGGTGCTCCCGGAGAGATCGATGGCAACGTGAATCATTGTTCCGTACTCAACGCATAAATCCGCCGGGCCAGCTCGGCGCTGGTCAGGGCCGGCCGGGCCAGGCGGGCCAGGCCGCCGGAGACGACGACCTCCGCCGGCATCGGCCGGAGGTTGTAGACGCCGCCCATCGAATAACAGTAGGCTCCGGCGTTTTCTATGGCCAGGATGTCGCCTTCGACGATCTTCGGCAGCTCCCGCTGTTCGGCGAAAAGATCGCCGGTTTCACAGATGTTGCCGCAGATGTCGACGGTTTCCAACGGGCCGTCGGGATGGCTCAGGTTGACGATATGATGGTAGGCGTCGTAAAGCACCGGCCGGATCAGCTGCGGAAAACCGGAGTTGGTGCCGGCGATAACCCGGCTGCGGTTGCGCTTGACGGTGTTGACCTCGACCAGCAGAACGCCGGCTTCGGCGACAATGTATTTGCCCGGCTCAAAGTACATTGCGAGCTCGCGGCCGTAGCCGCGGCAGAATCCAGCAAACAGCCGGCCGATCTCGGCCCCCATTGCGGCGTAGTCGACGCGTTCCTCGTCCGGGCGGTAGGCCACCTTGAAGCCGCCGCCGAAGTCGAGGAATTCCAGCTCGGGGAAATTTTCCGGCGTCGCCAGCGACATCAGATTCTTCATGCTCTGAAAAACCGATTCCGTCCGCTGCAGGCCGCTGCCGGTGTGTTCGTGCAATCCCCTGACATGCAAATCATAACGCTTGACCAGATCGAGCACCTTCCCCAGGTCGTCCATCAAAATTCCGAACTTGGTCAGGTCGCCCGCGGTCCTGGTCTTGGCGCTGTCGCCGTCCTTGACGGCGGGGTTGAAGCGGATGCAGAGATCGGCTCCGGGATGAGCCTTGCCGAATTTTTCGAGATGGGACAAGCTGCCGATGTTCATCAGGACCCCGAGCGCGAAAACCTCGTCGGATTCGGCGTCGGTCAGGTTGTTGGCGGTGTAGAGCAGCCGCTCCGGCGGATAACCGGCGGCCAGCGCCAGGTGAACATCGCCCGGGCTGACCGTGTCGAGACAGGCCCCGGCGTCGCGCAGCAACTCCAGCAAGGCCACGTTATAGTTGGCCTTCATCGCGTAAAAAACCTTCAGCTTGTCCCACTTGATGAACCGGTACAGGTCGCGGCAGCGCTCCAGCACCGTGTCGCCGTCGTAGACGTACAGCGGGGTGCCGTAGCGTCCCGCCAGATCGAGCAGCAGATCGCGGCGCATCATCAGGCTCCCGCGGCGGCGTGCGTGTTGATCACGGCGAAGACCACCAGATCGGTGTCGCCGATGTTGCGGAGTGAATGCCCGGCGTTGCCGGTCAGGCTGGAATCGCCGGGTTCGAGCGTCGTCTTGACGCCGTCCTCGTCGAGCTCGGCGCGCCCGGCGATGATCACAAAGGTCTCCTCCTCGCCGTCATGGCGGTGAAATCCGATCGACGCGCCGACCGGCAAGGTCAGCTTGGCCTGCATCCGGCAGGGAGCTTTGAGTTCGTCGCCGGCCCGCCAGAAATATTCGACGACGACGTCGCCCGAACCGCCGCGCATCTCATGACGCACTTCGCTCGGATATTGGTTCGCTCTGCGAATCACGGTCCTTCTCCTCAGGTAATGATTACGGCCGCCCGAAAATATTGCCGAAACGCTGCAGGTTCAACGCTTCGACGAAACTGGCGACCTTGGTGTAGGTACTGCATGGATCGATGGTCGGGTCGACGCAATCGCCGTCGAGGACCAGGAGCGGCACCCGGATCTCCGCCAGCGCCTGCCGCAAGTGCTTGACCAGCGAACTGTCGGCCATCGAACAGCGTCCGAAGCCATGATTGTAGAGCACGCACCCGTTGACGCCGCAACGCAACGTTTCGTTGACGATCGCCCGCACCCGGAGATCCGGGTCGAGAAAACCGGTGTTCAAAAGCTTGCGCGCCAAACTGCGGTAGGGATCGTCGCCGTCGAGCTTGTCCCAGCCGATGTAATTGACCTCTTCGAAGACGATCGGCGCCAGGCAGGTGTCCTCGATGTAACGCAGCAGCTCGCCGTCGTAAAAAGGCGGCAGATGCAGCCACAGCAGCCGGTGAGTGTCCTCGAAGCGGCAGGCGCCGTCCAACGCGTCGCGGCGCTCCACGAGCTCCTCCACGAAGGTCTTCTGGATGCCGACCAATTCCGGGGTCCCCCACAACTGCGAAAAAATCGAAGCGAAATAAATCGCCTGCCGTCCCCGGATCAGGGGCGGATTGGCCGCCCGCAACACGTTGGCCTCTACCGAATAATCACGCGCCTGATTGGAATAGTCGCAGGCGGCGGCCAGACGGCCCGGGTCCATCTTGCGCCCGGTGTGCTTTTCCAGCATTCCCACCGCTTCCTCCAATCCGGCCGCGACCAGCTCGATATTGCCGGCGCCGGGCGTCGAAGGCGTGTTGAGCGAGTAAAAAGCGTCGTCGAGGCCGTAGTCGCGGATCAGGTCGCGGAAGATGCGTTCGCCCTGCTGGCACGGCTGCGAAGTCGACAGACAGAAGGCCGGACGCGGCAGGTCGATGCCCTCCAGCACCCGCAGAAAAGAACAGGTTTCCCCGGAAAATCCCTTGCCGGCGGCCAGGTCGAAGGCGCGTTTGACCTTTTTGGGAGTGCGGGCGAAGAGCGCCGCGTAGGTCTCCAGCGTCAGAATCCCCAGGTCCATGGCGTTGAGAATTTCGGGCGGGAAAAAGAGGTTGCGCCAGACCAGCGGCTTGTCGCCGGAACGCCCCAGCATCCCCTTGCGGGTGCTCTGGGCGCGCAGCGTCACCGATTTCAGCGGCGTCTCCGGCGGAAAAATCGTCAGGCTGTCGGTTTCCCGCCGGACTTCGCTGTGATTCCGCGCCAGGCAGGCGGCCCCGAGCGCCCCCATCACCTGGTGATGTTCGGGAATGATGATGTTGTTCCCGGTCAGCTCCTGCAGAAAATGCGCCACCGCCCGGTTGTAGGCGACACCGCCCTGAAAAATGATGTCGCCGGAGTAGTTGAGAAAGATCTCGCCGACGCCGGACATGATGGTCCGGGCCTGGGCGCGGCAGGCGCCGCCGATGATTTCACTCAGGGGATGGCGGTTCTTGAACTTGTTGATGCTGGTCGCCGAAAGCACGGCGCAGACGCTGGAGAATTCCAGATCGCTGCTGAGATCGGCCAGTTCATCCAGACGGTCGACCGGAATGGCGAGCTTGGCCGCGACGCTGTCGAGA
This sequence comes from Victivallaceae bacterium, assembly GCA_031547325.1. Taxonomy (GTDB): domain Bacteria; phylum Verrucomicrobiota; class Lentisphaeria; order Victivallales; family Victivallaceae; genus JAVBQJ01. The sequence goes on from JAVBSD010000018.1 coordinate 5,205, forward strand.
AAAGCGCCGGTCCCGGCGGCGCAAATGCCGGACATTTTGGAATTCCAGATATTCATCTCGACATTGAACAGCATCGCCTTGCTGTCCTGACCGCCGACGTCGAGGATCGCCTGGCAATCGGGCCGGTGGTAACGCGCCCCCGCGACGTGGGCCAGCACCTCGCTGACCCGGAAGTCATAGGGCAAAAAATCGCTGGTCTCGTCGACGATCTGGCTGCCGGTGACCGCGGTCCTCGCGATCTGAGCCTCGGAAACGCCGGCCGCTTCCAGAAATTCGTCGATGGTCCGCCGCAGCGCTCCGAAATTGCAGGCGCCGCACTTGCCGCACCGGCCGGTACAGCGCACCTTGCCGGAACCGACCGGCCGGGTCCGCTGGTAGAGCGAATGCACCAGCTCGCCGGATCCGGAGAGTAATACCGCTTTGAGCGTGGTCGATCCAATGTCGACCCCGAGATAAACGTTGTTCATAAATGTCGGTTCGCTTTCCCTGCCGCAGAAGCAGACAGACAGTCAATATATACCGTCTTACGCAAAAGACAAGGCTCCGGAGCTCAAAAATACGCTTATTTTTCGCAAAACGGCTTCCCGGACGGCAGCTGCGCGCCGGCCGATCAGGCGATCGCGCTCCACACCGCCCGGGCGGCGCGGGTGGCGGCGTCCTCTTCGCAGTCTTTGAGCAGATGGGTCATCTCGGCCATCCCGGCGACGATCTCCTCGTGGCGGCTGCCGCCCGGCATGATCCGCTCGACCGCCGGAACGAGAAGCTTCGGCGTGACCTGGTATTGCAGGAATTCCTCGTAGACGGTCTTGTCGGCGATGATGTTGACCATGGTGAAGTGGCCGCGGTAGAGGCGCACCAGGAGCGCCGCCATCAGGATGGTCACCAGGTTCATCTTGTAAACCACCGTCAGCGGCAGCCCGGCGATCGCCGATTCGACGGTCACGGTGCCGGAGGCGGCCAGGCCGAAGCCGGCCCGCTGCTGCCAGTAGCCGGTGGTGCCGACCTCGATGGCGATTTCCGGCAAATCGCTATGGCTTTTCCGGAGCTTGTCATAGATCGTCCGGCATTCGCGGGCAATCTTCTCGCGCGGCGCCGAACAGACGAACTTCAATTCCGGGTGGCGCCGCGCCAGCTCGCGCACGGTCAGCAGCATCGGCTTCCACAGCCGGGAAATCTCCATCGACCGGCTGCCCGGCAGTAGCAGCATGGTGCCGGGATCGCGTTCGATTCTGGGATCGCGCCGCTCCTGCACCAGATCGACCAGCGGATGACCGACGAATTCGGCCTCCAGCGCGGTGGGTGCGAAGACCTCGACCTCGAAGGGGAAGATGATCAGCATCTTGCTGCAATATTTCGCCAGTTTTTTGATCCGGTGCTTTCCCCACACCCAGACCTGGGGGCTGATATACCAGACCACCTTGATGTTGCGCTTATACAACTCCCTGGCGAAACGCAAATTGAAACCGGGATAATCGATCAGCACCACCGTATCGGGACGCTCGGCTTCCGCCAGGCGGACCATTTTGAAAAATACCCTGATGAAGGTCCCGATGAGCTTGAACACCTCGATGAAGCCCATCACCCCGAGCTCGGTCGAGTCGACGTGCAGATTCACTCCGGCCGCGCGCATGGCGACGCCCCCCATGCCGGAGATCCGCACCTCTTCGCCCGCCAGGGCGGCTTCACGCCGCAGCGCCTCGGCCAGGCGCGCGCCGTAGAGGTCGCCCGAGGATTCGCCGGCTATGATCCAGATTTTTTTCATCGCCGGAGGCCGAGCACGTCCTGCATGTCGTAGAGGCCGGGCTCCGCGGCGGAGAGGAATTTGGCCGCCCGCAAAGCGCCGGCGGCGAAGGTGTCGCGGCTCGCCGCCTTGTGGGTCAGCTCAAGGCGTTCGCCCTCGGAGGCGAAAATCACCGTGTGATCGCCGACCACGCTGCCGCCCCGCAAAGCGTGCATCCCGATTTCAGCCCTGGTCCGCGCTCCGACCATGCCTTCGCGGCCGTGGCGCAGATCATTCGCATAATCGAGACCACGCGCGGCGCAGAGGATTTCGGCCAGGCGCACCGCGGTGCCGGAGGGGGCGTCTTTCTTCTGGTTGTGGTGCATTTCGACCACTTCGAGATCGAAATCGTCGCCGAGAATCCGCGCCGCTTCGCCGACCAGGTGAAACAGGAGATTGACCCCGACCGACATGTTCGGAGCGAGGACGATCCGTCCGCCGCGCGCGACGGCCAGCTGCCGGACTGCCTCCTTTTCCTCCGCCGCCAGGGCGGTGGTGCCGATCACGCAGGCGGCCCCGGCGGCCACGGCGAGCCCGGTCGCAAAGGCGATTCCGCCGGTCGAAAAATTGATTACCGCGGCGGCTCCGGCGAAGGCCGCCGCCGGGTCGGCGGTGATGGCGACGCCGAGCGTCCCCACGCCGGCGACTTCGCCGGCGTCGCGTCCGAGCAGCGGCGAAGCGGCGACTTCAGTCGCGCCGGTCAAGGTCAATTCAGGATCCTCCGCGATCAACGCCACCAGGCGCCGCCCCATCCGGCCGGCCGCGCCGACCACCGCGATATTCAACACGATTCGTACCTCCGAACAAAAATTTATGTGCAACCCTTTACAATACCGCCGAAAACGCCTGCCGTCAAGGCCGCGCGCGACCGAAAAACGCATCGCGGAAGCGCGGCGCCGTCCGGCCGCGCGCCCGCAGCAGCTCGCGCGCTCCGGCCGAACCGGCCAGCGCTTCGAACATCAACTCGCCCTCGGGGCGGCACAGCCGGCCGTGGGCCGGGAAGTATTCGTTGAGCAAAAAGGTGACATATTTGACCAGCCGGAAATCGCCGACCGCGTTGGGGACGCCGCCCGGGACGTCCTGAACGGCGACGCAGCGTCCGGCGCGGATCGCCTCCGCGATATCGGCGAACTCCTCCGAGGCGGCCAGCACCACCGTGTAATACCAGCCGATGCCGTCGAAGCGCGCGCCGTGCGAATCGCTGGCTCCGACCGCCGGATACTGCCTGCCCTGCCCCGCCAGGTGCGAATACCAGGCCAGCGCCAGGTTGTTGTCGCGCCAGCCGTTCCGGGTCGATCCGCCCCAGACCTCCCAGGCGTCGAAGTTGCCGCGCTGAAACAGCGCCTCCGCCGCCCGCTGCGGCAGCACCTGGTCCTGCTGGTGCCAGAAGGGATGGGCGAGAATCGCCACCCCGCCGCATTCGCGGATCCGCTCCGCCGCCCATTCGGCCGAGGCGACCAGGAAGCGGTCGCGCGGCGACAGCGAAGCGTCCACTTGGGCGGCCCGCCGGTCCACCTCGGCGAAAAAAGCCGCCGGATCGCCGTGCGCGGGCACACTGACGCTCCCCTGTCCGCCGAAGTTGACCATATGGGCGTGCCGGTAGATGTGGGCCAGTCCGTGCGCTTCGCCCTCCCCGACCGGCAGATGCACCTCTTCGCCCGGGAAAATGCCGAAGCCGAGCTCCAGATCCCGCCAGGCGGCGATCGCCTCCAGTGACGCTTCGTGGTCGTTGTGGTCGGTGACCGCCATGAAATCGAAGCCTCTTTCGCGGTACCGGCAGGCGGTGTATTCCGGCGTCTCGGAGCCGTCGGAGCAGCGGGTGTGGCAATGCAGATCGCCCTTGAGGGCGGCCAGTCCGTATAAATCCGCCGCCAGCGAGTAGATTTTGAAATCCAAAGTCAGATTTTCCAGCCGCGCCCACGGCAGCAACGGCGAACCGGGGACCTCCTTGAGCGTGACCCGGAGCAAATGTTGCTGCTCGCCTTCGCAACGCACCCGGATCGCCAGTACGCCCTCTTCCATGGTCACGCGCCGGACGGGCTCTTGGACGGCGGCGGGGCCGTCGGCCGGAATGTATTCGACTGCGATCGCGTCGAGTCCGGGAAACCGCGCGTTGCCGAACAACGGCCGGATCCGGATTTCGCTCTCGGCGTCCGCCGGAACAACTTTGGGCAAAACTTCAAAATAACTCGCGTCCATCGGTATCCTCTTCTGGCGTAAAATAAAAAAATCGGGGTATCCCTTATAATACCCCGACCAGAAATGAAATACAAACAGTTTTTGTCAATTTGCGTACGGGATGATTCCCGAAGCGCCGGCGGGCAGGCCGGGGGGATTGCGCAGGTCCTCGCCGCCCTTCGGGTCGGGGACCAGGATGTGGTACGGCGCGTCGAGCGCGCCAAAGGCTCCTTCGGTGTTGCAGATGATGTCGTTGAGGACGATCATCCGCGGCAGGGTCGGGCAATAGACGTGACAGCGCCGGGTGTAGTGGTTGCCGAACCAGTTGTAGGCCCCCTCCAGCAGGATCGAGCCGGAATCGGTGAAGTTGTACACCGGCGTCATCCCCATGAACTCGCCGCCGAGACGGTTGTTGCGCGAATGGAGCCGTCCGTAATTGTCGAACCACCGGACATTGTTGCCGCCGGGCGCGCCGGCCAGTTCGGGAATGGCCTGGCGGCCGTCTTCGATCGGCGTGCGCGGCAGAATCGGCACGAAAAGGTTGAAATCGGCCAGGAGTTCGCCGCCGACGCGGGAAAATCCCTTTTCGTCCATCTCCGGACCGTTGCAGATCCAGTTGGCGGTGAATTCGCCATGCCCGGCTTCGGTGGAGACGCCGCCGTTGGTGAAGAAGATGCCGCCGGCCACCCGCAGCAGCGCATCGCCCTTCGCAACGACGCCGTATTCTTTCTGGTCGAAGAAGCCGCAGTTTTCGAAGTTGGCCACCCCGGAGCCGCCATCCAATGCCGCGCCGACACTCCCGTTGGCAAAGCCGATGTTGCGGATCAGGCTGCGCCCGGCTCCGGACAACCGCAGGATCGGCTGATCGACGCCTTCGGCCATGACCAGGAGCGCCATTCCCTCCCCGACCAGCGCCACATCATCCGGCACCGTCAACGTGCGGTCGATATT
>JAVBSD010000132.1:0-4289 GCA_031547325.1 Victivallaceae bacterium
GGTCAAGCGGCTGATCCGGATCGCGGCGCTGGTGGTGGTCGCCTACCTCGGCGGAACCTTCTTCATCGGAGTGCTGCTGGAGCGGACGCCGACCGGATTCATTCCGGACGAGGACCGGGGGGCTTTTTACGTCAACATCCAGCTGCCGCCCAACGCGTCGCTGTTGCGGACCGCGGAGGTTTCGCAGCAGATCTACGAGCTGATCCGGCAGGACGAACAGGTTCAGGATGTGATCATCACCAACGGGTTTTCGATTTTTTCCACCACCACCGCCGCCAACAACGCCTGGGGGATCATCACCCTGAAACCGTGGGAAGACCGGACCAAATCCGGCCAGAGCCAGGCCGCCGTGATGCGCCGGCTGCAGCCATTGCTGCAGGAGCGGATTCCCGGCGCCCAGGTCATGCTGATCAACCGCGCCGCGATTCAGGGGATCGGGGCCACCGGGGGCTTCAACTTCGTGGTCATGGACACCGCCGGGACCGATCCCGGGAAGATGGGGCAGATGCTGAACCAGATCATCGAGGAGGCTTCCGACCGGCCCGAATTCTTCAACGTGTTCACCGTCTACCAGTCCACCACCGCCCAGTACCACGCCCGGATCGACTACCGCAAAGCCATGCTCAGCGGCGTATCCATCGACGCGATCAACAACGCGCTCCAGAACTTCACCGGTTCTTCGATGGTCAACTTGTTCAACCGCTACGACCAGGTCTACCAGGTGACGCTCCAGGCGGCGGAGGAGTTTCGGATGAGACCGGAAGACGTGCGCCGGATTCAGGTGCGGAACGCCGACGGCAAGATGGTGCCGTTGAGCGCGTTGGTCACTTTCAGGAAGGAGCTGATGCCGCAGTTCCTGTCCCGTTACAACAACTATTCGTCGGCCAACATCCAGGGGCAGCAGGCCGACGGCTACAGCTCCGGGCAGGCGATGATCGCGCTGGAGGAGTCGGCCCGGAAGGTGCTGCCGCCGGAGATGCGTTTCGACTGGACGGACATCTCCTACCAGGAACGGCTTTCCCAGGGGCAGGGGGCCTTGATTTTCGGGCTGGCGATGGTTTTCATCTATTTGTTTCTGGCGGCGCTCTATGAAAACTGGCTGTTGCCTCTGTCGGTGCTGCTGTCGGTGCCGGTGGCATTTTTCGGCGCGCTGGTTTTTGTGCGCATGGGGGGAATCGACCTCAATTTATACACCCAGGTCGGCCTGGTGCTTTTGATCGGCATGGCGGCCAAGACGGCGATTCTGATCGTCGAGTTCGCGCGCAACAGCCGCGAACGCGAACAAATGGCGATCGAGGAAGCGGCGTCCAAGGCGGCGGGGCTCCGGTTCCGGGCGGTATTGATGACGGCGATTTCCTTTATCCTGGGGCTTTTTCCGCTGATGATCGCCTCCGGGGCGGGGGCGGCGAGCCGCAAGGCGGTCGGGTTCGCGGCGGTCGGCGGGATGCTCTTTTCGGTATTGTTCGGGGTGCTGCTGATTCCCTTGCTCTACGTGGTGGTGCAGCGCATGACCGAACGGATCCGGAAGCCGGCGTTCGAAAAGAAAAAATAAAAAATAGTCGGCCGCCGCGCAGCTTTGGGCAGGGTCCAGGTGGGGCCCGCCTGGCGCGGTCCGGCCGCGCCATCGGATGCGCCGTCAAGCCTTGGTTTTGGCGTGCCGGGGGGCTTTTTCGTTGTCGCCTTTGATGCGGATGACCTTGCAGGGGACGCCGACCGCCACGCAGTTGGGGGGGATGTCCTTGGTGACCACGCTGCCCGCGCCGATGACGCTGCCGGAGCCGATATTGACGCCGGGCAGGATGATCGCGCCGGTGCAAATCCAGACATTGTCGCCGATGGTGACCGGCCGGGTGTATTCATAACCCGCCGCGCGTTCTTCGGTGTCCATGGAATGTTCTTCGGTCACGATGCTGACGTTGGGGGCGATGAAGACGTTGTCGCCGATGGTGATTTTGCCGCTGTCCATCAGCTTGCCGTTGACGTTGAGAAAGAAATTTTTGCCGACCGTGGTGTTGTAGCCGTAGGTGCAAAAGAGCGGCTGCTCCACGCAGCAGCCTTCGCCGGCTCCGCCGAGGATTTCGCGGATGGCGGCCTGCCTGGCTTCGCGGTCGAGCGGATGCAGACGGTTGTAGTCGTAGAGTTTCCGTTGGGTGACTTCGCGGTCGGCGACCAGTTCGGCGTCGGTGGGCAAATAGAGCTGGCCCGCGTGCGATTTTTCTTTTTCCGTCATCATGGTTCCTTTCAGGTGCGGTTGCGGCTGAATATATCACCGCTCAAAACAACATGCAAGTTCGAATTGAAATCCCCGGCCGCATCACCCGCGGGAATTTTTTCCGGAAATATCTTCCCGCAGGGGTTGACAAAAAGAGGAAAGTTCGCTATAATTATAAAAGCGACACAGTTAATGCACAGAAGAGGAGCTCATGCGAACGTCGGCCGAGAAAAACCGGAGGCTTGCGGAAGCCCGGGACTATTTGAAAAAACTGATCGGCGGGACGGCGCCCGGCGATCCTTTGCCCTCTTTCCGTTCCATCCTGGAGCACGGGCAGACGACCCGGGCGTATTTGGAGAGCGCATTGGAGCACTTCGCGGCGGCGGGGGAGATCGAAGTGGTGCCGCGCAGCGGCATCTACCGGAGCCGGAAAGCCGAAGGCCCGTGCCGGATCGTCGACGTGATCGCCTGCAACGAACGCAATTACCTGGGCGCGGGGAGCGGCGAGTTCTATCCTGAGCTCTTGTGGCATCTCTACGAGGAGGCCACGCGCCATAATTGCGCGATCCGGCTGCACCGGATCAAGGAGGGGGAACCCCTGGAAACCTACCGGCGGCTCGCCGAATTGCCGGACAGCGGCGGATATTTCCTGATCCGCACCCATGCCGGAGAGGTGGTGGAATGGTTCGCTGATGCCGGCAAACCGGCGGTGCATATCTTTTCCGACATCCCACTCGACGCGGGCTGCCGGCTGGTGGACAATCCGGAGGTGCTGCCGACGGTGTGCGAACGTTTGGCTCAAGCGGGGATGACCCGGATCGCGTTCCTGAACCTGTGCGATCCGACCATCACTCCCGCCGGCACTTCCGAAACGTTGAGGAAAGCGCAGTTCTCCCGGTTCGTCCGCGAGCATGGCTGGGAGGACCGGCCGGAGTGGAATCTGTACGGCTGGGTCAACCAGCGCGGCACCTTCGGGGCGCTGGAGACGATGTTTCAGGCGGCGGCGCCGGAAGCCCTGATCGCCAATGACCGTTATATGCCGGCGATTTATCACTTTCTGGCGCGGCGCGGCTTGCGCCCCGGGCGGGACATTTCGCTGGCCGGCTACGACGGCTTGGCGCTGGTCCAGCCGCTGATTCCGGCGCTGACCACGCTGACAACCTCGCGGCGGGAAATGGCCTCCGTGGTGTGGACTCTGTTCACCGATTACGAAAAACAGCGGAACCGCGCGGCCTGGGTGCCGTGCCGCTGGCACGAAGGAGAGTCGATCGCGGCCGGTCTCCCGGCCGCTGGTCCGATGTCATAACCAACCCTCAGGAAAGGAATCGCCGTCATGAAAAGAAAATTCACACTCATAGAGCTGTTGGTGGTAATCGCTATTATCGCTATTCTGGCCAGCATGCTTCTCCCTGCGTTATCCAAGGCGCGCGCCGCGGCGCAGGCCTCCAAATGCGCCTCCAACCTCAAGCAGATCATGCTCGCCGAGCAGATGTACGCCGGCGACAACGGCATTTTCACCTATGCGGATTACGGCGACTGGGGCGGTACCGACACCTGGCTGAATATGCTGGCGGACGGGTATCTGGCGGGAATTCCGTTCAAAGACGCTCTGCCGGCCCAGACCATGATCTGGCATTGTCCCGCCGCCTCCGGAGAGCTCACGGGAGGCCGCAAGGATTACGGAGATTATTGCCTGAATGCACTTAACGCTTACGGAAATTCCGCGCCCGACAGCATGGGGCGGAAGATGACGTCGAACGGCGCCTATCAGTATAAGCTGTTTTACGGGCCCGCCGGACGGTCTCCCGAGTCGCTTGCGCATCCGTCGCAGCTGGTTCTCGCGCAGGACGTGGGAGGCATCTGGAATTACGCTCACGAGTGGAAGAGCGACCACTTCTTTTCGCAGCGTCACAGCGGGAAGTACAATGCCGGATTCTGCGACGGCCACGTGGAGGCGCTGAAGGCTTCCGACCAGAGCATCGACGGCGAAACCTACTATGCCGCCGGCATGGAATAAGCGATGAAATTTCTCCTGTTGATTCTGTCGGGCCTGGCCGTGGGCCCCCCCGCGGGGGGG
>JAVBSD010000425.1:0-5961 GCA_031547325.1 Victivallaceae bacterium
GGTCAAATCGCTCCGTCCGCTCTCGCAGATGGTCTTCGACACCCACCTGATGCTGAGCCGGCCGGGGAGCTACGTCGACGCCTTCGCCGCGGCGGGCAGCGACCACATCACCTTTCATGTGGAGTGCGGCGATCCGGTTCAGGAGGTGATCGACGCCGTCCGCGCCGCCGGGGCGACGGTCGGGCTGTCGCTGAAGCCGAATACGCCGCCCGAGGCGCTCTTCCCGTGGCTGGACCAAATCGACCTGGTGCTGGTGATGAGCGTCGAACCCGGCTTCGGCGGCCAGAGCTTCATGGCCGGCCAGATGCCCAAGGTCCGCGCCATCCGCGACGAAATCGACCGCCGCAAGCTGCCGGTCCACCTGGAAATCGACGGCGGCATCGACGAGAAAACCGTCGACACCGCGCTCGCCGCCGGCGCGGCGATGCTGGTCGCCGGCACCGCGGTCTTCCGCCATCCCGAAGGCGCGGCGGCGGCGATCGAACGGCTCCACCGCGGCATGGCATTGCCGGAGGCCTGAAAATGTCCCGGCACTGGCACGAGCTCGGCCCGTTCACGGTTTTCGACGTCGAAACCACCGGCATGAGTCCGTCGCGCCACCGCATCGTCCAGATCGCGGCGGTGCGCATCGAGCCCGACGGCAGCCGCAGCGCCTTCGATTCGCTGGTCCATCCCGGCTGCCCGATTCCGCTCGCGGTCAGCCAGATCCACCACATCACCGACGCGATGGTCGCCGGCGCGCCGCGTTTTTCCGACGTCGGCTACCGCTTCCTCGACCTGGCCCAAGGCTCCACCCTGGTGGCCCACAACGCGCGTTTCGACCTCGGGTTCCTGCAGGAAAGCCTGGCCCGGACCGGGCTGCCTTTGTGGCAGGGCAAAACCATGTGCTCGCTGACCCTGGCCCGCAAGGCGTTTCCGGGGCTTCCCAGCTACGCGCTGCAGAGCCTGCGCACCATTTTCGAGCTCGAAGACCCCCGCGGAGGGATGCAGGCCCACCGCGCCGACGCCGACGTCGAATGGACGGTGCAACTGCTGGCGAAAATCCTGGACAAACTGCTTCAGCAGACGCCGGATAACGCATGACGCCGCTGGTCGACACCCATTTTCACTACCCCGGCACGCCGTCGCCGCAGGAGTACTGCCGCGAACTTTCCCCTGCTTATCATTGGAAGCTGCTGGCGGTCGGCGGCGGCCTCGCCGAATCGCGGGCGGCGCGGGATTTCGCGCACGCCATCCCCGGCGCCCGGTTTGCCGCCGGGGTGCATCCGCACGGAGCGGAGGAATTCGACGGCGATTTCGCGGCGTTCCACGAATTCCGGGATGACCCGAAGCTGGCGGCGGTGGGCGAAATCGGCCTCGATTTTTTCTACGACCACGCGCCGCGCCAGCGGCAGCGCCAGGTCTTCGCGGCCTTCCTCGAAGTGGCGCTGGCCTGGCGCCTGCCGGCGATCGTCCACTGCCGCGACGCCGAAGCAACCGACGGGGCGTACCGCGACGTCCATGCGCTGCTGCGCGATTTCGCCGCCGATTCGGGGCGTTTCGCGGTGCACTGCTTCAGCGGGACGCCGGCGTGGGCGGAGGAATTCCTGGCGCTCGGCGGCTATCTCGGAGTGACCGGCATGGTGACCTTCAACAAGGCGACCAACATCCGGGACAACCTCAAATCGATCCCGCTCGACCGCCTGCTCCTGGAAACCGACGCGCCCTACCTGGCGCCGATCCCTTTCCGCGGGCGCGAAAACCACCCGCAATACCTGCCGGCGATCCTCGAACGCACCGCCCGGGAATACGGCGTGGCGCCGGACCAACTCGCCCGGATCACCGCGGCCAACGCCAATACACTGTTCGGAATTTAAAGGAAACGTTTATGGACACCAGAGAACGCATGAAAAGCGGCAAAGTCTACTTTTGTACCGACGAAACCCTGGCCAGAGAGCAGCTCGAATGCCTCGACAAGCTCTACGACTTCAACCAGAGCCGCCCGTCGGAGATGGCCAGGCGCGCGGCGATCCTCAAGGAATTCCTGGCCGAGGTCGGCGAAAACTGCTACGTCGAACCGCCGCTGCACGCCAACTGGGGCCGCAACACCCATTTCGGCAACAACGTCTACGCCAACTTCAACCTGACCTTGGTCGACGACGCCGACATTTATGTCGGGGACAGCGTGATGTTCGGCCCCAACGTGGTGGTGGCGACCGCCGGCCATCCGGTGGACCCGGAGCTGCGGCGCAAAGTGGCGCAGTTCAACCTGCCGGTGCGCATCGGCAACAACGTGTGGATCGGAGCCGGCGCGCTGGTCATGCCCGGCGTGACCATCGGCGACAACTCGGTCATCGGTGCCGGCAGCGTGGTCACCAAAGACGTCCCGCCCGATGTGGTCGCGGTCGGCAACCCCTGCCGCGTCCTGCGCCCGATCGGCGAACGCGACCGGAAATACTACTATAAAGACCTCGAAATCGACCTGGACTGAGCAAAAGTTACGATTTTGTTAGGACCGCTACTTGACATTTTTTGCATTGTGTTGTATAATATAGGTAGAGGGGGAGAGCTGGACGCAAACACCTACCCTCGGGCTGTTCTAAATTTTGTGAATGACTCCGATTTTACCGTATCCACGCCGTCGAGGCGGGACCGGTCATTGTGGGGGTCGTCTGTTAGGCTGGTTCTCCTCTTCATATTACTCCTCTAACTAACCAGACTGATTGACGGCCCCCCTTTTTTTGACTGTCTTTGAGGGGATTGGTTCGCGGCTGATGCCGCGGCCGGCTCCGCTCCATGTTCCGTACTTGGGGCTTCGCCCCTCGTACTCCACCATCGCGGACCGGGCGGCTCCGCCCTCGCTCCCGCTCGGGCTTCCTTACCGTTTCGCCTGTTGAGACAGGCGACCAGCCTACGCGGCTGGACCGCGCCAGGTGGGACCCACCAGGACCCTGCCCAAAGCTTCGCGGCGGCCGACTATTTTGTTTTTTATTTTTTGTTTTTTATTTTTCACCGGAGGGCGGTCGGCGCGACGCCGCGGCAGCGACGGAAAATCCGCGAAAAATAATGACTGTCCTCATACCCGACCGCCGCGGCAATCTCGCCAATGCTCATCTCCGGACGCTGGCGCAACAGATATTCGGCACGCTCCAGACGTTTTTCAGTCAATAACTGCTTGAAGGTCGAACCGAAGTGCTCCCGAAACCAGTGAGTCAGCCCGGAAACACTGCATCCGACGTAACGGGCCAACTGCCCCAAACGGATTTCTCCGGCCAGATGCGTGTCCAGGTAATATTCGACCAGCTCACGCCTCCGGTCGCCGCGCCAGCCGACCAGCTCGCGCGCCACCACGTAATCGACCAGCATCCGGAACATCTCCTGCAGGTCGTCAACCTGCCCCGGCGTGAAATCCGGCAGCCCCTCCCAGGCCCGCGCCATTTCGGAATCTCCGGCGTACTCCGGCGGCAACGGCCGCCCGGCGCGAAACTGCCCGATCATGATGTAACCGCAGATCTGGCTGCCGGCGAAAACCGGCGCGATCATCTCGCCGAGCCCCGCGTGACAGAAATAGCGTTCGATCCCGTGCGAACGCAGACTCTCCCGGCGCATCCGGCGGTCGAGTTCGAGACAGCGCTCCTGCCCGCCGGGACGCCCCTGGACCAGCCGGCAGTAATCGCAGTTGCCGCCCTGCCGCCGCTCCGGCCCCAGCGGCGCGCCGTCGGCGGCCAGAAACAACGCCCGCACCCGCATCAGCGCCGCGAAACTGTCCAGCAGCTGCTGGACCTCCGGCCGCAAAATCAATTCCAGGGTCAAATGCTGATTCATATTCACACTCCTGGTATAAAATAACATGTTTTGGCAAAAAATCCACCACTTTGGCAGTAAATCCATTTACTTTTCGGGCGGTTCGGGGTATAATTATAGAGAGGCATCCTGTCAACTTACGGAGGAATGGTATGGCTAAGGTCAAAATCGGTCTCATCGGGCTCGGGTTCATGGGAACCACCCACTTCGACATCTACAAGCACCTGGCGGACGCCGAAGTGGTGGCGATCGCCGACGTCGATCCGGCGAAGCGCGCCGGCGACATCAGCAAGGTGGTCGGCAACATCGGCAGCAACGACAACTCCAAGCCGCTGAACCTCGACGGCATCAAGGTTTTCGACGACGCCATGAAGCTGATCGAGTGTCCGGAGGTGGAGGTCGTCGACATCTGCGTGCCGACCCCCGACCACACCAAATACATCCTCAAGGCTTTCGCCGCCGGCAAGCACGTCTTCAGCGAAAAACCGCTGTGCCGCAACCGCGAGGAAATGCTGGCCATCGCCGAAGCGGCGCGCAAGCATCCCAAGTTCTTCAACGTCGGCATGTGCATCCGCGCCTGGCCGGAGTACCGCCACGCCTGCGAGCTCCTCCATTCGGGAACCATAGGCAAAATCCGTTCGGCCAAATTCACCCGCCTGTCGCCCTCGGTCGACGGCAACGCCTGGCAGAACTGGTTCATGGACGGCAAGCGTTCCGGCGGAGCGCTGCTCGATCTGCATTTGCACGACACCGACGCGGTGCGCTACTTCTTCGGCCGCCCGAAGTCGGTGTTCTCCACCGGAGCCCGGAGCGTGGTTTCGGACGGCGGCATCGACCACGTCGTCACCAGCTACAACTACGGCGACGGCAGCCTGATCGCCGCCGAAGGCGGCTGGGACCTGCCCAAGCACGCGGTCTTCGAAATGAGCTTCCTGCTGGTCGCGGAAAAGGCGGCGGTCCAGCTTTCGCCGGCCGGCTACTTCGTCTACTGGAACGACGGCCGGACCGAAGCGCCGCAGGTCGCCGATCCGGCGCTGCCGACCGGCTGGCACCAGGAGCTGGCCTACTTCGTCGACTGCGTCAAGAACAATGTCAAACCCGACAAATACCAGAACCTCGACCAGATCCTCGACTCCTACGCGATGATCCTGGCCGAAGAACAATCGGTGAACTCCGGCAAACCCGAGGAGGTGGATTATGTATAAGGCTCTGAACTACTGGGTGTACGGCGGATTTTCCGGCGACAAGACTCCGTATGAATTCATCGATTTCGCGGTGGAGCAGAAGCTCGACGGCGTCGAATTGACCGTCGGCGACGCGCTGCCCTTCGACATCACCGAGGCGGAATGCCGCAAGATCCGCGCCTACGCCGCCGCCAAAAACATCGGCCTGCGTTCGCTGGCCACCGGCTTCTACTGGGGCTGTTCGCTCGGCGCCGCCGACGAAGCCGAACGCCAGAAGGCGCTCGCATTCACCCGCAGCTACCTCGCCATCGGCAGTTGGATCGGCGTCGAGGCGATCCTGGTGGTGCCGGGCGCGACCCGGGTGGCCTGGGACGACTCGCGTCCGGTGCTCTCCTACAAAACGGTCTGGGAGCAGTCAAGCAAGTCGCTGAAGGAACTCGAGCCGGAGGCGCGCCGCCTCGGCGTCGCCATCGCGCTGGAAAACGTCTGGAACCGCTTCCTGCTGTCCCCGATGGAGTGGAAGTGCTACATCGACCAGTTCAATTCCGACTACATCGGCATGTACTTCGACACCGGCAACTGCTGCTACATCGGCCGCCCGCAGGACTATCTGGAGCTCCTGGGGACCCGGATCAAGGCGATCCACCTCAAGAACTTCGTCGAAACCGACTGCGCCGGCGGCCTGCACGGCTTCGGCGACAATCTGCTGGAAGGCGCGCTCGATTTCCCGGCGCTCTTCGCGGCGATGGCGCAGGCCGGCTACCACGGCCCGGTCACGGTCGAGATGATTCCCTTCTCGCGCCTCCCCGACATGGTGCTGCCGGACATGGAGCTGGCGCTGAAGGTTTCGCAGCAGCTGGTCGGCTTGAAGGCCTGACCCCATGCAAATCGGAGTGATCGCCCAGCGCCTCGGGCTGCCGCTCGAGGAGTCGAGGGGGGGCCCCCCCGCCGGCGGGGGCGCCCGCGGGCCCGGGGTTTAGGGGAGGCCGGCCCC
>JAVBSD010000456.1:0-4143 GCA_031547325.1 Victivallaceae bacterium
TGATGGACTGGACGATCACCGACCGATCCGGAGAAGTCGCCGGCGGCCGGCTGCTGGCCGAAATCAGTCCGCGCTTCCGGATCGAAGCCGCGCCGATCTACAGCCGGGAAACCGTGGCGGTCACCGGCGATCTGTCGCGCCTCGAAATCGGGGCGGACGCCCGGGTGGTGTGCCGCCTCGCCGACGCCTCCGGCCGGGTGGCGGCGACCCGGACCCAGCCGTTGCGCCCGGGCGCGAAATACTTCGAGGAGGCGGTTCCGATGGCGCAATTGCCCGCCGGTACGGCCGGTACGCTCGAAGTCGCGCTGATGCAGGGGGCAAGCGAACTTCACCGGTACACCCAAACCATCGCCAACCCGCCGCGCCCGGAGTGGATGAACCGGCGCCACGGCGAGGTCACCGCGCCGCCGCCCGGCTGGGAGAGGCCGGTGATCGAGCTCGACGCGGAGGGGATCGATTTCCGGGTCCTCGACAACCGTTACCGTTTCGGGAAGGGACCGCTGCCCGAGGCGATCGATATCCGGGGCGAGGCATTTTCCGCCGGGGCGATGACCTTCACCGTCGCCACCGAGGCCGGCGGCGTCCAGGAGCTGCGGCCGACGGCGCCGACGGAATATTCCGACCGCGACGAGCGCGGCATCACCCTGACCTGGCGCGGCGCCTCCGCCGAAGTGGCGCTGGAAGCCCGGATCCGGCTCGAATTCGACGGGCTGGCCTGGTATGAATGGACTTTCACGCCGCTCGCGGAAGGCGTGGTGGTCACCGAGCTCGGCGTGTCGCTGCCGGCGCGCCCGGAGCGGGTGCGCTATCTGCGCGGCCTCAACGGCACCGGGATGATGACCACGCCCGCCTATTTCGCCATGGTGGGGGAGGGGCGGCTGGGGCGCGACCTGGCGCAGCCCGACCTGGCCCATCCGGCGCTGGTCTCCGGCGACGGCTGGACCTTTCAGGACTCCTTCGTCAACTTCCTGTGGCTGGGCGGCGGGGACCGCGGCATGTACTTCGTGATCCCGAGCGCTTACAACATGAACGTCCGCGACAAGTACACCGACACCGTCGACACCGGCGACCGTTTTGAATTGCGGCTCAACTTCATCGACGCGCCGACCCCGTTCGTTCGGCCGCTGGAATACGAGCTGGCGACCATCCTGACCCCGTCGAAACGGCCCCGCGACGTGTCGCGGCTGTGGCGGGTCGGAGCGGCTTTCAACGGCCTCCGGGAAGACGGCGGACGGTCGCTGGAACAGACGCCGGAGACCTACGCGCCTTTCGGGAAACGTTTTTTTCACGATCCCGGACTGCGGCCCTTCGACAAGGATTACTTCACCACCGCGATGCTGATGTGCTGGAAGGTGGTCCAGAGCCAGAACGGCAACCCGGCCCCGCCCGAAGCCGAACTCGAACGCATCGACACCGAGGTCGCGGCGATCCGCGACACCATCGGCGGCATGCCGATGCTGTGGTACGACAGTTTGTTCACCATGTACCATCTGCCGCGGGCGCTGCCCTATGTCGAAGAGTGGGAGTGCCGCCCCCGGACCCGGCTGCCGGTGGAACAATTGGGGACCTTCGTCTGCGCCACCGAGGCCTGGAGCGACTACTATCTCTCCGGCGTGATCGGCCGCATGGCGCAGGGCGTCGAATCCTTTTACATGGACATGTCCGGCTTTCACGCCTGTACCAACCGGCTGCACGGCTGCGGCCGCCGCGATCCCGACACCGGGGAGGTGGTGCCGCGCATCCGTTTCCTGGACGGGCGCGAGATGTTCCTGCGCTATCAGAATCTGGTCAAGGCCAACCATCCGGACGGGCTTCTGGTGATGCATACTTCATTGAGCACGCCGCTGGCGCTGTGGCTCGACGTCCTGACCGACGGGGAGGGGTGGACCAACGCGCCCGACTACAGCACGCTGCTGCCGGAATTCTACCAGTTCGCCCAAATGGGAACCCTGGCCACCGGGACGGTCTGCGACTTTTTTCCGGGGCTGATCCTGGTCCATTATCCCCAGGCGGCGAAGTGCGACGTCACCCTGGCCGAGGTCTGCGGCATGACCTTCAGCCACGGCGAATCGATGTGGAACGGGGTGGCGCCGCAGCTCGGCGGCCTGCGCCTGGTCTGGGACGCCCTCGACGACTTCGGGGTCAACGAACCCGACGCCGAATGGATTCCCTACTGGGACAATCCGGTCAGCGCCTACCCCGACGGAGTCATCGTTTCGGAGTGGCGGCGCAACGGCGAAAGCATGCTGGTGGTTTTCAATCCGCACTATGAGGCGCGGCGGCTCGATCTGGGCGCTTTCGCGGGGCGCGCGGTCCGCGATGAAATCGCCGGGACGGAATGGAGTGATTTCACGCCCTCCGTCGCCGGACGGGACTTCAAACTGCTCCGCGTCCGGTAGAAATCCGGCAGTTTCGAAAATCGCATGGAGATTCCTTCGTAAAATTGCAGACAACCCGGTTTGCAAAGGCGTCGACGGGGGGCTAGTGTAACCCAAGCGCCCCGAAAAACGCACCACAAACCAGGAGTATTGCAATGGCCGTGCATTTATCCGGCGTCCGGCACTCGGTCGTCTACCGCGCCCCGTCGGGAAATCCCCTCAATTACTTCGGCTGGCCGACCGTGGCCAAACTCGATTCGGGCAAGCTGGTGGTCGGCGCCTCCGGTTTCCGGGCGGCGCACGTCTGTCCCTTCGGCATGACCGTGCTCTGGGAAAGCTCGGACGACGGAGCGAGCTGGTCCAAGCCCGTTATCCTCAACAATTCGGCGGCCGACGACCGCGACGCCGGAATTGTTCCCCTGGGCGGCGGCGATTACCTGGTGTCGTGGTTCACCAGCGACGTCAGCGACTATATCGAGTGGTACGACCCGATCAAGCCCTACCGCGCCGTCCTCGAAGGCTGGGACAAGACGGCGATCGCCCGCGCCATCGGCAGCTACGTCCGGCGGGTCAACGCCGACGGTTCCTTTGGTCCGGCGACCGCGGTCCAGGTTTCGGCGCCCCATGGGCCGATCCGGCTGGCCGATGGCCGGCTCTTTTACCTGGGCGTACCCTTCGGCCGGCTCGACGCCGAGGGCAAGGTCGAGTTCAAGCAGGAATATTTCGGCGTTCAGGAGCTGCTGGCGCTGGAGAGCCGCGATCAGGGCGCGACCTGGCGCGCGCTCGGCAAAGTGCCGCCGGTGGCGGCGGACCTTCAGATCTACGAACCCCACGCCATCGAACTGGCCGACGGGCGCATCCTCGGCGCGATCCGCGTCGAGCCGGGCTTGTCCACCTGGCTGGTCGAATCCGCCGACGGCGGCATGACCTGGAGCGAGCCGCGGCGGGCGGTCGAATCCGGTTCGCCGCCGCATCTCTTCCGGCACTCCTCCGGCGCCATCGTGCTGAGCTACGGCTACCGCCAGGAGCCCTTCGGCCAGCGGGCGGTGGTCAGCCGTGACGAGGGCGCGACCTGGGGCGAGGAGCTGATCATTCGCGCCGACGGCCTCGGCGGCGACCTCGGCTACCCGTCGAGCGTCGAACTCGCCGACGGCTCGATCCTGACCGTCTGTTATCAGGCGCTGCCGGAGGACGACGGCGCCTGCAGCATTCTCGCCAGCACCTGGCGCTTACCCGAAGCATAAGCCATAAACACAGAGGGTTTCACCATGCCGCAAAAAGTTTACGCATCGCATTCCGTGGTCTACCGCGCGCCGGCCGGCATGCCGCTCCGGTATTTCGGCTGGCCGACCGTGACCAGGCTCGGCAACGGCAAACTGGTGGTCGGCGCTTCCGGCTTCCGCGTCGGTCATGTCTGTCCCTTCGGCACGACCGTGGTCTGGGAGAGCGCCGACGAGGGCGCCACCTGGTCGGAACCATGGATCGTCAATAACGCCGCGGTCGACGACCGCGACGTCGGCGTCACCCCGCTCACCGGCGGCGATTTCCTGGTGTCGTGGTTTGCCAGCGACACCCGGCACTACCACAGTTGGTTGACTCCGCAGGTCAACGTGGTTGCGGGCGGCTGGGACGACGCGGTGGCCAAAGCTTCGGTCGGCAGCTTCGTCAGGAAGGTCAATTTCGACGGCACCTACGGCCCGACGATTCCGGTGCGGGTTTCTTCGCCCCACGGGCCGATCCGGCTGGCCGCCGGCCGGCTCTTCTA
>JAVBSD010000239.1:0-3618 GCA_031547325.1 Victivallaceae bacterium
GTCACCGGAGTGAGGACGCCCTTTTCGTCGTAGACTTGCGTCATACCGACTTTCTTACCGATTAAACCTTTCATTCATCTCCTTTCGATACGTATCCCCAATCGGTCGGGGACAGCGGTATCATTCAGTGATTCCGGATCAACTCCGGCGGGACGCCAACCGTTGCAACAACTCCCGGGGAACCTTTTTTCCCGGCCGGTTCGCGTCCCTCGCGGTCATCCGCGAATATCTCTAGCTGCCGATCTTGATCGAAATATCGACGCCGGCCGGCAGGTTGAGTTTCTTCAATTCATCGACGGTCTTGCCGGTCGGATTGATGATGTCGATCACCCGCTTGTGGGTGCGGATTTCGAACTGCTCCATCGACTTCTTGTCGACGTGGGGCGACCGGTTGACCGTCCAGCGCTCGATCCGGGTCGGCAGCGGAATCGGACCCGCGACCATCGAACCGGTGCGCTTGGCGGTATTGAGAATTTCCGCCACCGACTGATCCAGAATCCGGTGCTCGTAAGCCTGGAGGCGGATCCGGAAGCGTTGAGATTTGCCGCTAGTCATCTTATTTTCTCTCCGTTACGACTTTATCTTGAATTTGTTTGGGTACGCGTTCGAAGTGCGACGGCTCCATCGAGTAGGAGGCGCGGCCGCGCGACAGCGAACGGATCGCGGTGGCGTAGCCGAAGAGCTCCGACAGCGGCACGTGAGCCAGGATCTTGCCGAAACCGGCCTGGCTGGAGGTGTCGAGCTGCACGATGATGCCGCGGCGGCTGGTCACGTCGCCGATCAGGTCGCCCATGTTTTCCTCGGGCGCCATGATCTCGACCTTCATGATCGGTTCGAGCAAGAAGACGCCGGCCTTCCGGGCCGCTTCCTTGAGCGCCATCGATCCGGCCACCTTGAAGGCCATTTCCGACGAGTCGACCGGGTGGTAGCTGCCGTCGATGATGCTGATGTGCAAGTCGATCAGCGGATAACCGGCCAGGATGCCCGTGGCGGCCGCTTCGCGGATGCCGTTTTCGGTCGGCTTGATGTATTCCTTGGGAATGTTGCCGCCGACGACCTTGTTTTCGATCACCACGCCGTAGCCGTTTTCACGCGGCTCGATGTTGATCAGGACGTGGCCGTACTGGCCGCGGCCGCCGGTCTGGCGGACGAACTTGGTATCGGCGCTGCCCGGAGCCTGCAACGCTTCGCGGTAGGCGACCTGCGGCGCGCCGGTGTTGGCTTCGACCTTGAACTCGCGCACCAGGCGGTCGAGAATGATCTCCAGATGCAGTTCGCCCATGCCGGAGATGATGGTCTGGCCGGTTTCTTCGTGGGTGTGAACCTGGAAGGTCGGGTCTTCCTCGGAGAGAGCGACCAGGCCCTTGGAGAGCTTGTCGCGCTCGGCGGTGGTCTTGGGCTCGATGGCGATCGAGATGACCGGTTCCGGGAAATGCATCGACTCCAGCGCGATCGGCTTGGACTCCAGGCAGATGGTGTCGCCGGTGGTGACGTTTTTGAGCCCCACCGCGGCGGCGATGTCGCCGGAGACGACCTGGTCGAGCTCTTCGCGGGCGTTGGCGTGCATCTGCAGCAGCCGGCCGAGCCGTTCGCGTTTGTGGGTGCGCGGATTGAGCACTTCCATGCCGCGTTCGGCGATGCCGGAATACACCCGGAAGTAGTAGAGCTTGCCGACGTAGGGGTCGGTCATGACCTTGAAGATCAGCGCCGAGAAGGGCTGGGCGTCGCCGACGTGGCGCAGCGCTTCCTCGCCGGTGTCCGGATCGGTGCCCTTGATGTCCCAGATGTCCAGCGGGCTCGGCATGTAGTCGACGACCACGTCGAGCAGCGGCTGGACGCCCTTCTTCTTGAAGGCGGAGCAGCAGGCGACCGGGACGATCAGCGCCTTGACCGTGGCGCGGCGGATCGCCGGCCTGAGCTGTTCGACGGTCGGCGTTTCGTCGGCGAGGAAGATCTCCATGATCTCCTCATCGACTTCGGCGACGCATTCCACCAGGTGGCGGAAGGCGTCTTCCCAACGCTCTTTGTGCTCGGCGGGGACCGCGTCGCGGCGCATCTTGATGCCGTTCTCGTCGCCGTCGAAGTAAATGGCCTCGCCGGCCAGGACGTCGATGACGCCCACGAAATCGGCTTCGGCGCCGATCGGGATCATCACCGGCACCGGGGTGGCGCCGAGTTTGGTCTTGATCTCTTCGACCACGCCGTAGAAGTCGGCGCCGGTACGGTCCATCTTGTTGACCAACGCGACGACCGGGACGTGGTATTTCTGGGCCTGGCGCCACACCGTTTCGGTCTGGGGCTGCACCTTGCCGACCGAACAGAACACCGCGACCGCGCCGTCGAGAACGCGGAGCGAACGCTCGACTTCAGCGGTGAAGTCGACGTGTCCGGGCGTGTCGATGATGTTGACGCGGTAGTTGTTCCAGAAGCAGGTGGTGGCGGCCGAAGTGATGGTGATGCCGCGCTCCTGCTCCTGAGCCATCCAGTCCATGGTGGCGGTGCCCTCGTGGGTCTCGCCGAGCTTGTGGTTCTTACCGGAATAGAAGAGAATGCGTTCGGTCAGGGTGGTCTTGCCTGCGTCGATATGAGCCATGATCCCGATGTTGCGGGTCATGGCAAGAGACACCTGCCGTTTTTCGGATTCTTTATAATCCTTGCCAAGTACGGGAAAAGACATCGCTTACCACCTGTAATGGGCGAAGGCTTTGTTGGCCATTGCCATTTTGTAGGTGTCGTCCTTTTTCTTGATGGCCGACCCGGTGTTGTCAAAAGCGTCGAGAAGTTCGCCGGCCAGGGCTTCGGTCATCGATTTGCCCTTGCGGCCCTTGGCGTAACCGGTCAGCCAGCGCATCGCCAGAGCGACCTGCCGTTCGCCGGCGACTTCGATCGGAACCTGATAGGTGGCTCCGCCGACGCGGCGGCTCTTGACTTCCAGTTTCGGCTTGACGTTTTCCAGCGCGGAGAGGAAAATATCCAGCGGCTCCATCTCCGGTTTCTTCTGGCCCATGACGTCGAACGCGCCGTAGACAATGCGCTGGGCGGTCGACTTCTTGCCGCGGGTCATGATCGTGTTGATCAGCCGCGCCACCAATTCGCTGTTGTACTTAACGTCAGGCGTCAGTTCACGCTTAACTGCACTGCGTCTTCTCATGATTCTGTCCTTATACCTTTGAAACGATTTCTTCTATTTGGTTTTCAACGAACCGACGGATGATGATCCGTCAAGAAAAACGGTCTTGGCGCCTCGAATTACTTCTTCTTGCCGCCCTTGCCCGCCGCCGCCGCCGGCTGGCCCGGCTTCGGCCGCTTGGCGCCGTACTTGGAACGGCCCTGGCGGCGCTTGTCGACGCCGAGGCTGTCCAGCGCGCCGCGGACGATGTGGTAACGGACGCCGGGAAGGTCGCGGACGCGGCCGCCCTTGACCAGGACCACCGAGTGCTCCTGGAGGTTGTGGCCCTCGCCGCCGATGTAGGCGTTGACTTCATTGCCGTTGGTCAGACGGACGCGGGCGACCTTGCGCAACGCCGAGTTCGGTTTCTTCGGGGTGCGGGTGGTTACCTGCAGGCAGACGCCGCGGCGCTGCGGGCAGGCGGCCAGGGCGCGGGCCTTGCTCTTCTT
>JAVBSD010000408.1:0-8224 GCA_031547325.1 Victivallaceae bacterium
TAGTCGCGCTTGGCTTCGCCGCCCAGGGTGTAATGGGCCAGGTGGGGGCAGCGGAAATTGACGCCGTTGGCGAAAAGCCATTCGCACTGGGCCTTATGGCCGGCGGCCGGGAATTCCCAGCCGGTGCAGCCGTAGAGTTCGGCCAGGCGGCGTTTGCGCCCGAACTGCCGGGCGGCGGAGGCGGCCAGTTTGGGGATGCGGTAGTTGTTTTCGACTTCGCCGAGCTGGTCGACGCCGGGCATGGCCATGTGCTCGAGGAAGCGCATCACGCTGCCGGAGTTCCACGCTTCCCAGGCGAGCGAATCCTCGCCCATGATGTGGCCGGTGTATTCGAGGCCGTGGCGGCGGCACCACGCGCCGATTTTGCCGGCGTAGTTGGCGACGAAGAGTTCGGTCATCACCTCCACATAGTGATAGCGCGCCGTCGAAAATTCGACACCCTCGACGTCGTAGAAAATTTCCATCAGGCGGTCGAGCAGATCGTAACCGTGGCGTTCGGCGACCGCGCTCCCGATCGTCGGGTTCCACGGGGTCGAATAAACCGTTTCGCCGGACCATTCCAGGATGGTGGTGATGAAGCCGAACTGCGGCTCGTCGGAGAAGATTCCGGGCGCCGCGCCGCCGAAGCGGCCGCCGCAGTGGCGCCGGTAGGCCTCATGGGTGACTTCGATGAATTTGTCCACCGCTTCGGGATTCATCGGGTCGAGGTAGCAATAACCGTTGTACCACGGGGTCAGCGGAGCGTCGGAGAGGGTGAAGACGACGACGCTTTCGCCGGGCCGCGCTTCTTCGGGCGCGGCGATCCGGCGGACCCGGCGCGCCCGGCGGCCGTCGATTTCCGCCGCGAAACAGCGGATGGCGTCGGGCGGCACGGCGGCGGGGTTTTCGATCATCCGGATCAGCTTCATCCGGTATTCGGGGTGGCGGGTCACCAGGCCGCCGGCGGCCCCGGAGGGCCAGCGGTCTTCGTCGTAGAGCCAGGCGCGCATGCCGCGCGCCGCCGCCGCGTCGATGCAGAAATTGACCAGCTCGAACCACTCCTCCGACAGGTATTCGGTGTCCAGTCCGACCCGCGAATGCATGAAGAATCCGCCGAATTTCATCCGGGCGAAGTCGTCGATCTGGCGCAGCAGTTCGCCGGGTTCCAACCGTCCGTTCCAGCTCCAGAAGGGCGCGTTGCGGTATTCCGGCGGCGGGTCGCCGGCCAGCCGGGCGGTGAAATCATCGGTCGCGGGTTCCGGCCGCGGCGCCGGCGGCGCCGCCAATTCCACTTGCAGCATAGTTTTCCTTTACTTTCGCAGGCGCAGCCGGCCGAAGTGCGCCGGGGTGTAATTTTCATCGCGTCCGGTCGGCGACCACATCGAACGCTCCGGCCGTTCGCCGCCGGGCCGGTGGCGATAGATGTCGGCGGCGAGGTCGCCGGTGAAATCGGGATCGGCGATTCCGAGGGCGGCGAATGGAATCGCCACATCGACGCTCCAGCGGTTGGGTTCATGTTTCACCTGAATTTGCGCCTGCGAATCCCAGGCGAGGTCGGGCTGGTTGAGGCTGGCGATGGCGGCGTCCCACCGCGCACCGGCGGCGTTGACGATCAGTTGCCGGCACTCCTCGGGACGTTCCGCGTCGGGGGAGAGGAAGATTTCGACGCAGTCGTCGTTCCAGATGCCGAACTGGTCGGGGTCGCGGGGCGGGGACGTCAGGTTGGCCATCTCCGGCTCGAAACAGAGGATGCGCAGATAGAGGTTGCGACGGTCGTAGCCGAAGTAGATCCGGGTCACCGGTTCCGCCGCCTCGGCGGAGACGGTCATGAAGCGCGCCGGCCGCGTCTGCGCGATGGCGGCGTATTCGGCGAGGCGCGGCACCTCGGCGATGGAGGGCCCCTGCTGCAGCAAACGGCGCATCCGGCCGGCGGCGATCTCGAATTCGCCGGCGATAAGTTCGACCCGGGCCCGGAAGAGCGAACCGGCGTCCGTCAGTTCGAGGGCTTCGGCGAGCGAGGCGGAGAGTTCGGCGATGAATTCCGGCGGGAAGAGCCGGTCCGGGGCCACGTCGAGTTCGTCGGCGAGCGCCGCGTTGCGCCGGGCTTCGGCGGCGAGCCAGAAACGGCGCATCGGCGCTTCGGCCGGGCCGTAGAAGCGGCGGAAATATTCGTCGAGGATGGCCTTGACGTCGGCCTGCGGATTCCAGTACAGCTTGCCGGTCAGGTACAGATTGAGGTGCTGCATGCCCGGGATGCCCATCCGGTCGTGGCCGAAGGGGAAGCGTTCGGCGCGGTTTTCGCTCTCGATGAATTCGCCGGCGAACTTCGGGTTGTCGGCCATGCGGCGGACTTCATCGGCGATGGCCTCCGAGTAGAGGATCGGCAGGTAGTCGGTCGGCGCCCAGTGGTCGAGGTACCACACCCAGTAGTACATCCGTCCGGCCATGCGGCTCCAGGCGTCGACTTCGGCGTGGACCGCTTCGCGGTGCCGGCGGTTGACCATGGCGCCGCGGTTGTAACAAAACATCACCGCGGCGTTGGGCGACAGCTCGAGGCCGGCGGGCGGTTCGCGGTAATTGCTGTAGGCGATGCAGCCGACGTACTTGTCGGGGTGGCGTTCCGCGACGCCGCGCGCCACCCGGTCGGTGAATTTCCAGATGTGATAGGAGAATTTGCCCTGTTCGGAGGCGCCGGGGACGAGATCGGCCTGGCACTCCGGGCATTCGCAGATGCGGACCAGCCCATCGTTGGGGGCCAGCGGGTAGACCTCGAATTCGGGATTGGCGTCGAAGAACGCCGTGATCTCGTCGATCCAGCGTTGGATCAGGCCCGGATTGTTGAGGCAGAGGTGGCCTTTGCCGTCGGCGACGCATTCGCTGCCGAAGGCGCGCTTGCCGTCGATCAGGGCGAAATATTCCGGATGGCTCTCTTTATAAGGAAGCATCCGGTCGTAGCTGTGGATGATCATCACCGGGGCTTTGCCGCCGAAGCCGGCGCGGTGCATCCACAGGGCGCCGTCGGGGTCGTTTTTGAGGAACGAATACCACGGGTAGCGGTAGTTGAAGCGCGGCGTGCGCTCGATGTCGATGCCGTCGGCGACGATCGTTGCGATCGGATCGGCCACGGTGCCGAGGTCGAGCGGCAGGTAGAAGCGCACCCCGGCGAACTCTTCGAGGAAGGCGTAGACGCCGAAGAGCGTCCCCTGATCCATCAGCGCCGACAGCTTCAGCTCGTAGTTGTACAATTCGGCGTCGCGCCACGGATTGCGTTCGCCGAAAAGAGGTTTGCCGGCATAATCCTTGCCGGCGATCGCCAGCGCGCCGGGGAGGCTGCGGATGATGTAGCCGTCCGAACCGAGCGCCGTCGGGTCGACGCCGTGGCGGCGCAGATCGGGGTGGTCGCCGACGTAGATCACCGGCGCTTCCGCGCCCGGCGCGGTGACCACCGGCAGCTCCTGCTGACCGGTTTCGACCAGGAAACGCGCCAACTCCGCCGCCGCCAGGCGGACCGAATCCGGCGCGTCGGCGGCGATGACGATTTCCCGGAAAGGCCGGCCGCCGCCGTCGGTCAGCGCGGCGCGGAGGGGGAGGGCGGCGAAGACCGCCAGGCAACAGAGGGAGATGAATTTCATGGAACGAGCTCCAGGGTGATGTTCTGCGGGGTGACCGACACGCCTTCGGCCTGGCTGTGGCGGTTGCCCAGGGTTTCGGTGGTGGCGTTGCGCAGCCGGAAGGTCAGCGCCCCGTAGCCGACGTACAAAGCCGCGTTGACCGCCCCGGTGACGTCGAGCTCGACCTCCGCCTGATGGTCGCCCCGTTCGACGGTGACCGAGGCGAAGGATTCGGGCTCCTGGGACAGCAGATCGAGATTGACCAGGGGCGGTCTTTCCCGGGGGAATTTTTCGATCTCGATGTGGTTGGCGTCGATCTGGCCGAAGACTCCGAGCCGGATCGTCAGCCGGGCCGATTCGACCCGGCCGGCGTCGATGAAATCGGCGAAGTCCACCGTGAACAGCGTGCGGTCCTGGCGGCCGAGCACGTTGGGGTTGCCGACGTAGCCGAGCTCGCGGTCCCACGCCTCGATGTTGGCGGTGGAGCCGCCGAGGAAATCGCTCGGGATGCGCCGCAGCGGCTCGCCGCCGGCGGCGGCCAGGGCGAGCAGCGCCGCCGGAATCAGGATGCGGCGCATGATTACGGCGCCCAGGTGAAGCCGCCGTCGAAGCGGTTCCGGTCGGCGGATTCGACGTGGCCGTCCATGAACAGCACGTTCAGCCGGTTGTTGTGGCGGGCGGCGTCGACCCAGCGCGGCAGGACGTCGTGCAGACCGGCGAAGGGGTTGCCGGTGGTGGCGTCTTCGGTGGTCAGAACGGTGTTGGAAGGATTTTTCCAGTTGCTGCGGGCCGGCGGCGCCGCGGTCGTGCCGGATCCGAAGTGGACGTTGCAGGTCAGCGCGGCCAGGTAATTCTGCGTGTAGCCGAGGATGAAGTACTCCTCGCCGGTCACATCGCCTTTGGCCTTGTCGACGACCCGGATCGGGACCTCGATGCCCTTGTCTTTGACTGCGCCCGGGCAGGCGAGGATGCCGCCGCCTTTGGGCATGTCGCCGGTGACGAAGTGACGCAGATAGTGATGCCAGTAGCAGTTGACCCAGGAGACGGCGCCGCTGATTTGTTTGCCCCAGGTGATTGCCCACTGGTCGTCGTAATCATCGGCGTAGAGGTGATGGTAAAGGCCGAGCTGCTTCAGGTTGTTGGTGCATTTGATCGCCTGGGCCGCGGCGCGGGCCTTGGAGAGGGCCGGCAGCAGCATGCTGGCAAGGATGGCGATGATTGCGATCACGACCAGGAGTTCGATGAGGGTGAATCTGGCACGGCGGAAAAACGCACGGGTTGGGGGTTTCATTTTGACGGGTCCCTTCTTTGGTTTTTCGAAAACGGCTCCGGCGTCATATTTATATTATCGTCGAAAAAAATAAAAAAACCTTGATTAATTCAGAAAAAACCGGTGTTTTTTGGGAAATAGCGGTATATTGTCTTCGCCATGAATAAAAACCGGCCCATTGTCCTTTCGGACCGCGCGGAACTCGGCACCTACCAGCGGTGGCGGGATTTCCGGCTGGACGTGCACTTCATGTACCATACCGGGGCGAAAGACACGCCGCCGGACCACCGGCACATCGATTTTTGCGAACTGGTGGTGGTGCGCGAGGGCGAGGCCGCCCACGTCTGGGAAAAACGCCGTTACCACCTCCGGGCGGGCAGCGTCTTCCTGATCCACCCCGGGCAGGTCCACCGGTACTGCGATTTTTCCGGCCTCGGCATCTACAACGTCCTGTTCGGGACCCGGCTGCTCCGGGAATTCACCTCCGACCTCTTCGGTCTCGCCGGCTGCCGGCTGCTTTTCAACGTCCGCGCCGACGGCGAGCGGCTGCCGGCGGCGGCGCCGGCGCTGAACATCGACGCCGGCGGCTTCCCGGAAGTCCTGCGGCTGCTCGACACGATGCGGGTCAGAAACCGCCGGGGCGGTCCGGGGATCCGGTCGATGCTGGTCTCCGATTTGCTGCGGCTGCTGGTCTCTCTCGGCCATCACTGCCGTACCGAGGAGGAGGCCGCGCATCACCGCCACGCCCGGGCGGTGGCGAAGTTTCTCGCCCGGCTGGATCAGGAATACGCCCGGGAGTGGTATCTGGAGAGCATGGCGGCGGCGGCGGGGATGGCGGCGGAGACCTTCCGCAAGGCATTCAAACACTCGACCGGCATGGCGCCCGCCGCCTATCTCTTGCAGCTGCGGCTGGAGCGCGCGGCGTGGATGCTGGGGATGCCGGAGTTTTCGGTGACCGAGGTCGCGGTCAAGGCCGGCTTCGGCGACAGCAACTACTTTTCGCACCGCTTCCGCGAAGCCTTCGGCATCCCGCCGCGCGAATTCCGCCGCCGCCATCACCAAGCGGAGTCGATCATCGAGGAGCAATGAGCCGATCGTGCCATATTCCGGCGCGGTTTGTGCATTGATTCGGGCCGGTTTCGGCACTATACTATCATTATCATGAACCGAAAGGAATTCACTTTATGGACGCTCATCGCCCTCTGACCGTTACCCGCCGCGATCCGGTTTTCAGCGAACCCGAGTGCGCGCTGCCGGAAGGGGAGCGCGGCGTTTATCAGTTGGCCGGACCTTTTCAACTCGACGCGGCCACCATCGGCGTCGCGCTGAACATCCGCCGGGTCGAAGCCGGCGCCTATGACGTCGAAATCGGCAGCGACCTGGCCATCATCGACGATCCGCAGCTGCGGCGGGCGCGCCGGATGGTGCCGCTCAACCGCTCCCGGGTCGCCCGGCACCCGACCACCGGCGAACCGCATCTGATGCTGGCCTATCCGGTTTCCGGCGGCTTCGTGCCGCTGGGGGCGCTGACCGCCGGCGGTGCGCCGCATCCCCATGCCGGAACCGGCTTCGGCTTTTCCCATATCACCGGGCTGGCCTGCGACGAATCCGGCGTCATCGCCGGTTCCGGGGTGCTCGACCGCAGTGAGGCGCCGGGACTGGCGATGATCGAACTGATGCAGTTCTCCTGGGACGGCGCGGAGTTCCGCATCGCCGAACGCGAATTGCTCGACTACGGCCAATTGGCCGCCGGCTGGGAATTCGTCAGCTCGCCGCTCTGCGACTGTATTCCCGACGGCGAAGGGCTGCTCGGCTGCCTGGTCGCCCGGCCGGCCGGGGACAAGGGCGGCGGGCGCGGCGGCGTGGCCCGGTGGCGGCGCGAGGGAGGACGGTGGCGCATGGTGTCCTTCGTGCCGGTGACGCCGGCCGGCTCCTACGAGCCGAGCGTGGCGC
Organism: Victivallaceae bacterium; assembly: GCA_031547325.1. Taxonomy (GTDB): domain Bacteria; phylum Verrucomicrobiota; class Lentisphaeria; order Victivallales; family Victivallaceae; genus JAVBQJ01. The sequence continues at coordinate 6,814 of JAVBSD010000408.1, forward strand.
GCCTGGCCGACGGGAGCTTGCTTTTGACCGTCCGCGGCTGCCATGAATACCGCTGCCCCGACGATCCCGAAGCGATGGCCGACGCGCCTTATATGGACGACCTCCGGCTGTGGCGTTCCAGCGACGGCGGAAGCTCCTGGGAGCTGTGGCTGCAGGAGCCCAAGGTGCGCGCCTGTACCACGGTTTCGGTCGGCGTGACCCCGGGCGGCTTGCCGTTTGTGGTCGGCAACCCCTGGCGGCAAAGCGATTCGATGGGCCGCACCATCGGCGTCGACGGTCATTCCGACTGGATGCGCGAAACCATGTGTCTGTGGCCGGTCGACCTCGACGCGAAGCGGCTGCTGCCGCCGGTCGCGGTCCGCGACGCGGCGAAAGATTTCGGGCCGGCGCCCTACGGCACGCAGTGGCACAACGATCACCCGCTCAACTCGTTGATGCGGCTGGCCGACGGCCGCTGGCACGCGCTGCTCTGTTACCGGCTGCTGGAATGGGCCGAGGCCGCCGGAAACAAGCCGCCGACCGAGTGGACCGGGACCTTTCTCGAAGAGGTCTCCGGCGGAGGCAATATCCTGGAACCGTGGAAGTTCTGAGTTACTCGCCGATCGGGCGGCCGTGCTTGCGCATTTCCTCCAGGGCGGCGGGCCAGCCGTTCTGTTCGACATAGCTGCGCATTTTGCGGTAGCCCTCGCCGTAGACCGGGCTGTCGCTCAAGGTCCGCATCAGGTTGTGATTGTCCAGGCCGAGGCGGATGTTGTAGTCGGCCGCCAGGGCTTCGCAGAAACCCTCCTCCAGGAGGTCGTCGTCGATGTCGCCGACCTCGTGGCGGAGGAAATCGTGGACCAGCTCGTGCGCCATGGTGTCGCGCATGAAGTCGCGCGGGAGATGATTCAGGATGAAGATTTCGCACTTGTCGTCGACGCCCCGGACCGGTTTTTTGCCGGAGGCGTAGGAGTAACGGAAGTAACCGCGCATCTGCTTGTCCTCCTCCTCGCGCTTGCCGGTGGAGCTCTCCATTTCTTTCCGGTCGACCAGGCGGAGGAGGATGACGTGGTCGTTCGGGATGCCGAATTCCCCGGCCAGGTCGGCGCGGACGGCGTCGAACAACTGCTGCGCCGCGTGTTGATCCTCGATCGCCGTGGGCGCGCATTCGGCGCAGATGATCCGGCCGTCCGGCAGCTCGCCGCCGCGGCAGGGCGAACCGCAGGCGGAGCAGGGCGGCAGGTCGCCGCAGGTCGCGCAATAATGCCGTTTGCCGTAAATGGACAGGTTGACCTTGCCTGTCGAGACGAGCTCGCCGCAGATGGCGCATTGCGGCACGACCGTCCCGAGACAGGCTTTGGAACAGTAGACGGCTTCGTCGCAGACCAGGTATTGTCCCTTGCAGACCGCGTCGCAGACCGAGCAGCGCGGC
>JAVBSD010000348.1:0-3328 GCA_031547325.1 Victivallaceae bacterium
ACCACTCCTCCGCGCCCGGGGGGGTGGTGGCGTCCGGCGTCGGGCCCGCCCTCGACGCCGACGGTGTGCGGTTCGGCCCCCTCTGCAACCTTCTGACGGCTTGCTGCGCGGGGCGCCCGGCGCGGCTCCGCCACCACGGCCGCCCGGTCGCCGTGCGGGAGGCGGGCCGGCTCGCGGCATTGCCCGGCGGGGTGGCGAACTGGGTTCTCGGCGGCGGCGGCTTCACCGGGTGCATCGCCGAATTCACGCTGTGGGACCGGGCGCTCGGCGACGCGGCGGCGGCGGCGTGTTTCGAGGAGGGAAAAACGGGTTTCCCCCTGCCCCCCGAAGACGCTCCGGTATTTTCCGAATACGAAACCGGCCTCAATGAAGCGCTGGATTCTCCGCTCGACCTGTGGGGCGAGGCGGTCATCGCCGCCGGCGGCGCGACCTATGCACGGGTCAAAAACCTGCTGCGTCCGCTGGCGATTTCGACCGGCGCGACCAACCGCGATTACGCGCCTTGCCAGGTGGTGCTGGCGCTCGAAGACGCCCCCCGGCCGCTGCTGGTCGCTTCCGGCGTCGGCTCTGATCTCTGCATCGACGTGTACGGCGGCTCCAACCGCCTGGAATTCCGGACCGACGGCGAAGCGTGGGGCGGCGACGCCGAACGCACCGGCGAAGCGCATTGGGAAGAGGGCTGGCTGCCGGTCTTGCACACCTCGTGGACCGACCGTTCCGGCGGGGTGTGGCGCCAGGAGCTGGCGGCGCGCCTGCCCGAAGCCGGCGGCGGGGAGCTGGCGGCCATCGGGCGCTTCATCGCGCCGGCCGCCGGGACGCGCCTGACCATCCGGCTGCCGGGAGACGGACAGACGCGCTTCCGCGCCTCGGCGGGGACTCCGGAAGAGGACGGCTGGGGCTGGTCGCCGGAGGCGGCGGGCGATACTTTGACTTATCTTTTCACCGCGCACGCCCCGCCCGAAGCCGGCTTCGCCATGACTGCCGAACGCTACGCCCGGAGCAAAGCCGAATGGCTCGATTACTGGCGCGGCCGCATCGGCGGCGTCTACCGCGTCCCGGAGCCGCTGGTCATGGACTGCCAGCGCAATCTGCTGTACCAGAATCTGGTGCTGCGCTGGCGCTACTCGGTGGGGACGGCGGTTTATTCCGACTCCTTTTTCCAGCCCGAGAGCAGCGACGCGCTGATTTCGCTGCTGACCTACGGTTATGTTTCCGAAGCCCGGCAGGGCCTGGGCGAGCTCCTGGCCATGAGCAAGGGCGCCGGGATGTACACCAACTGGGAGTGCGGCGAAAAACTCTCCTACGCGGCTGAATACCACGCCTACACCGGCGACGACGGCTTCATCCTCGGTCATGCCGAACTTCTTGCGGGCATCCTCGACGACTTCGCCCGGCAGATCGCCGCCGGTCCCGACGGCTTGCTCGAACGCCAATGCTGCTGCGGCGACATCCCCAAGCCGAGCCATTATCTGCATCACCAGGTGCTTTGCCAATGCGGGATGCGCGTCATGATCGAACTTTTCGAACGGCTCGGCCGGCCGGAATGCGGGCGCTGGCGCGAAGCGGCTCTCCGCCACGGCGCAGCGCTGCGCCGGCTCCTGGCCGCACGCTCCCGGGAGCTGCCCGACGGCTCGCTGTTCATCCCGCTCGACCTCGACTTGCAGGGCCCGAGCGAAGCCTTCGAGCCGATCACCGCGACCCGGCTCGGCAGCTATTGGAACCTGGTCGCGCCCTACGCCTTCGCCAGCGGCTACTGGCACGGGGAGGAACTGGCCAAAATCGCCGGCTACATGCGCCGCCACGGGGCATTTTTCCTCGGGATGCTGCGTTTCAACTACTATCCGACCCGGACGGGCGCCAGCCGCCGCGACGGTCTGCCCGGCTATTACACCGCCGGGGTCGACAACGTCTACCTGCCGGCCTGGCTGCGGGTGGCCGCGATGCTCGACGAGCCGGAGCTGCTGCGATTGAGCTTCTACGGCTACCTCGCCCACGGCCAGACCCGCGGCACCTTCATTTCGGGCGAAGGCGACACCCTCGGCGCCTACCCGGGCCATTACGGCCGCTCCACCTACGGTTCGTTCAACAACAGCAACAACACCGCGTTCCTGATGGCGCTGCGGCTGCTGCTGCTCCACGAAGGCTGCGGCCGCGACGGCCGCCCGGAGCTGCTGCGCTTCACCCCGGCGATCCCGCCCGAATGGCTGGAGGCGGGCAAGGAAATCGCCTTCGACCGGGTCCCGACCCTCTTCGGTCCGGTCTCCTGCCGCATCCGTTCCCTGGTCGATCCGTCCCGGATCGAAGCGGAATTCACCCTGCCGGAAGACCGCGGGCCGCGGCGCTGCCAATGGCGCCTGCCGCTGGCCGCCGGTTGCCGGATCGCCGGAATCCTCCCCGCCGGCATCCCCTGGGAAGGCGATACCGTCGACCTCACCGGCCAAACCGGCGCGGTCCGGCTTGAAGTCCGCCTGGACGGGAACGGCCTCTGATGCACTGGCTGATTCTCGGCTGTGTCGGCGCCGGCGCGGCCTACGCCTCGATCGGCTTCGCCTTTCACGTTGCGGAAAAAGACCGCATTTCGCCGCATCAGCTGGCGATCATCCAGAGCCTGGCCGGCGGCTTGTTCTGCCTCGCGCTGGCGTGGCGCGCCATTCCGCTGATCGACGCGCCCTTCGCCGCGGTCAGCCTGGGCACCGGCGTGGCGCAATACCTGGCGGTCCGCCTGCAGCAGCCGGCGCTGGCGCGGGGACCTTTTTCGCTGATGCTGTGCGCCCAGATGCTGGTCTTCGTCCCGGCGACCTGTTACGGCTGGCTCTTCCTCGGCGAAACGGCGACGGTATGGTCGATGCTGGCGGCGGTCGCGGCCATCGCGGCGGTGATCGTCGGGGCGCTGGCCGCCGGCGGCGGGACCCACGCCGCCATTTCCGGCAAACGGCGCGCCAGGCTCATCTACGGCCTCCTGCTGCTGGCGATGCTGATCCTCGGAGCCGAATCCAACATCGCCAACAAAGCGCTGGAGCAGCGCAGCGCCGACTTCGCGGCGGTGGCCAATGTCTGGCTCTTGCTGTTGTTCACCGGCCTTTTCATCTGTTCGCTCGCCGACAATCTGGCACGGCGGGCGATTCCCTGGCGGTCGCGCAACTTCTACCTCGGCGGCGGCATCGCCGGGGCGTGCTCGCTGACCGGCATGTCGCTGCAGAACATGGTGATGGCGGGCCCGGCGTCGCTGGTGTTCACGCTGATCAACGCCTCGGGCATCGTCGCGGCGGCCCTGATCGGCACTTTGCTGCGCCGCGAAAAACGCGACGCCGCCTGTTACGCCGGACTG
>JAVBSD010000360.1:0-3766 GCA_031547325.1 Victivallaceae bacterium
CGCCGTACGCCGGCCGCCTCTCCGCGGCGGGGGTGCTGCTGGTCGCGCCGCCGGCCGATTCGAGCGCCGTGGCAGAGCTGTTTCCCCACCGCATGGCGGTGCCGGGCCCCGGCGGCGCGGTGCTCTTCAGTCACCGTGAGCTGACGGGCGACCTCGACGAACTCGATGCGCGGATGTGCCGGATCACCGTCGGCAAGGAAGCGCCGCCCTTGCCGACGGGGGTGCTGGAAATTCTCTACACGTTGCCGGTGAAGCCGCCGGCGGAGACCGCCCGGGCGGAATTCGCGCGGGTTCCCGACCTGGCCGGCTGGCTGGCTTTGCCCTCGCCGGAGAGCTTCAGGACGCAGGGGCTGGCCTGGGCGCTGGCGGCGGCGGCGCTGCTGGCGCTGCGCTTCGGACGTTTCCTGCTGGAGCGCTGGTCCGACTGGCGGCGCAGCTTCGACGATATCGACGCCGGCATCGCGACGGCGCTGGCGCTGGCGCTCATCGACGCGGCGCTGGTCCAGCTCGGCATGCCGCTTTATATCCGTATGGCGACGCCGGGAGCGGCGGCGGTGTTTCTGCTGACGCGCGAAGAGCTCCCCCGTCCGGTGCGCCGGACGGCGCATCTGTTGGTCTGGCTGGCGCCGCTGGCCGGTGTGCTGCTGGCCGGCTTCAAGCCGGTCGGAACGCTGGCCGCCGGAGCGGTCGGACTGCTGGCGGTCAACCTCTGGAATACCGGTTCGGCGGGACGAACCGAAGGGTCGGGACTCCGGTTCGCCTTCGGGCTGACGCTGGGATTCGGCGTGCTGCTGGCCGCATTGAACCTGCCGGCCGGGCTCTTCTGGAGCGTCGCCGCCCTCATGGTGTGGCGGAGAATGTCGCTCTGAGCGCGTCGCGGTAGCGCGGATAATTCGCTTCGTAGCTGTACTGCCAGGCCTTTTGCCGCGCCGCGCCGCCCATTTGCCGGCGCAGGGCCTCATCCCGGACCAGCTGCCGCAGCGCTTCCGCCCATTCCTCCGGCGTTTGCGCCAAAAAGCCGGTGATCTTGTCGTCGACCACCTTGAGGTTTTCGCCGAGCGGCGTGGCGATCGCGGGCAGCCCGGCGGCGGCGTACTGAATCAGTTTGTAGGCGGATTTGCCGCGGTTGAAGGCGTTGTCTTCGAGCGGCATGATGCCGGCGTGGCAGCGCGCCAGCAGCGGCGCCTCCTCCTCCGGCGACCAGTCGACCCAGCGCACCGGCACCCCGGCGAGCGGCCGCGCGGACAACCCGGCCCGGGCGATCGCCAGCAATTCAAAGTCCGCCGCGCGCGCCATTGAGCGCAGCGCCGGCGCGGCGGTTTCGAGTTCCCGGTAGGTGACCGGCGTGCCGATCCAGGCCACGGTGAAGCGCGGAAATTTCTCCGCCGCGCCCGGCTCCGGGTAACGTTCCCATGCCACCGGAGTGGGGATTTTGATCGTCGAGGGGTTCAGCCGGAGGGCTTTTTTCATCAGGAAATCGTTGGCGGCGATCACCAGGCCTGCGCGGCGGACGATGCGGTCGAACTTGTCGGCCAGGCGCGGACTGGCGGCGTATTTGTCCCAGACGTTGTCGTCGAAGTCGACCGCGACGCGGCGCCCGCGCCAGCGGCGTTCTTCCAATTTCCAGCCGACGAAGGGCAGCAGCTCATATTCCACCACCAGGTTGCGCGGCGCCCGCTTCAGCCAGCGGTCGCGCCGCCACAATGCCGCCAGGGCCGCCAGGCGGCTTTTGCCGCCGCCCGAATAGAGTTTTTCGAGATAGGCGTCGGAAAAAAAAGACTGGATATCGACCTGCCAGTGTTCTTCCTTCGCCAGCCGTTCGGCCCAGGCGAAGTGGCGCAGCCGGCTCGAAGCCCCGAGCCGGCCGTAGCGGGTGGCAAAGCCGATGGGTTCCATCATTCCGGCACGGCGACGCCCGGAACGGCGGGGACGGTCAGCACCTCCTCCAGCACGCCGGCCGGAGCCGGATTGCACCAGCGGAAATCCATTCCCCGGCGTTGGAGCTGGCGGTTGGCCCACAGATGGAACCGCGTCCGTTCCAGCAGATCGCGGTGCGGCATCGGGCCGCGGCCCGGACGTTCGAGGTGGCTCGGATCGTCGCAGTCGGCGTCGGCGCCCCAGGCGCAGGAGAGCGATTGCGGCGACTGGCGGACCGCCTTGCGCAGCAGCCGCTGAGTCGGCGCGGCTTTGAGGCAGGCTTCGGCGGCCTGGTCGCTCCAGTCGTAGACGGTGCCGCAGGGCGCGGCCGCGCCGGCGGCGTCGCGCCAGGCCGCGTACCACTGGAAACGGTAGGGGCGCTTGGCCAGCTCCGTTTCTTCGATCTCGCCGAAGTCGAGCACTTTGCGGCGGACGGTCACGCAGCCGGCCTCGACGGCGATGGTATATTCGCCCTGCGACCCCTCCGGCGACCAGCGCCACAGGTCGTCGCCGATGCCGATTTCCAGGCGGAAACCCGACGGATCGACCGCGATCAGCCGCCGGAACGGCCGGTCGGATTGCCACGCGGTCCCGGCGGCGATTTCAGCGCCGTCGACGGCGACCGAACGCCAGTCGCCGCGCAATGTCAGCGGCTCCAGCTCGGCCCGGCGAATCCGCCCCGGCCCCCGCGGCGCGACGTCGCAGGTCGCCAGCACCCGGCCCGAAGCGACGTCGAATTGCCGCACACAGACGAATTCCGAACCGAACGGCAGAATGGTTTCGAGCTCGACTTGCCCCGAAAGCCCATCCTCGCTGCCGTGGCGGCGCAGCTTGCCGGCCAACCCGGAGGCTTCATCGAATTCATTGAGCCGCGCCGTCCCCAGGTCGAGTTCGACGCCGTTTTGCCAGGCGAATTTGACCAATCCATCCGGATTCGCGGTCAGGCCGCCGCCGGGAAAATCCAGCAATTGCGAGTTGGGGAGCTGCATTATTTCACCACTTCAAAAAGTTCATTGACCGGCTTGCGCTGGAATTCCCGCGGCTCCGCCTTGGCGTAGCCGACCGGCGTGAGCGCCACCGCCCGCCACGGCGCTTCCAGCTTCAAGGCCCCGCCGACCCGCGCCACTTCGAAGGCGCAAACCCAGCAGGTCCCCAGCCCCTCGGCCGCCGCCGCCAGCACCAAGTGCTCCATCGCGATCGATACGTCGATGTCCGCCGCCGGCTCCCCCTCCAGACGCCGCCACGCCGCCTCCGGGTTGGCGCAGGCCACCACCAGCATCGGCGCCTCGCGCACCCAGCTCTGGGGATAGCAGTCGGCGATTTGATTGCGGAGCTCCGGATTGGTCACGACGACGAAACGGTAAGGCTGCCGGTTGCACGCCGACGGAGCCAGACGCACCGCCTCCATCATGTTGGCGACCGCCGATTCCGGAACCGGCGTATCATGGTAGCCGCGGATGCTCCGGCGCTTTTGCAGTACTTCGTAAAATTCCATAGGTGGATTCCTTTGCTTCTTCTTGCGTTTTTTGGGTTCGCGCTTCGGTGACGCGGGGAAGCCCGGTTTCGAGCTCACTTTTTCGGGTTCGCTCCTTCAACCCGACTGTCTTTGAGGTTTTTTGTTCGCGCCCCGATGGCGCGGCCGGCCCGGCTCCGAGTCCACTTTTGGGATACGCGTTGCTCTCCCAAAAGTGTCCCATCGCCGTCCGGGCGGCTCCGCCCTCGCTCCCGCTCGGGCTTCCTTGGAGTTTCGCCCATTTAGATGGGCGACCAACTTATGCAGTTGGATCGCACCAGGTTGTCCAACCTGGACCATGCCGCCCTTCGGGCGGCCCTTTTATTTTTTTTATTT
>JAVBSD010000394.1:0-10703 GCA_031547325.1 Victivallaceae bacterium
GCCGTCTATCCCAACGACGCGGACTTCTGCGAAACCATCCGCGTCGAAGCCGAAGCGGTGGTCCGGCGGCTGCGCCAGCACCCCTCGCTGGCGCTGTGGGCCGGCGACAACGAATGCGACTGCATTCCGTACTGGGGCGGAATCGGCGCCGATCCCAACCTCAACAAGCTGACCCGCGAAGTGCTGCCCGACGTCTGCCGCCGGCTCGACCCGACGCGCCCCTTCCTGCCGAGTTCGCCGTGGTTTTCGCCCGAAGCGGTGGCCGCCGCGCCCGCGGGAACCGACCCGATGCTGCTGCTGCCGGAGCAGCATTTGTGGGGTCCGCGCGACTACTTCAAGAGCGACTTCTACCGCAACACCGCCGCGTCGTTCGCCAGTGAAATCGGCTACCACGGCTGCCCGAACGTTTCGTCGATCGAGCGTTTCATCCCGGAGGGCTCGCGCTGGCCGCACCGCGACAACGACATGTGGAATTTTCACGCCAGCAATCCCTTCCTGCCCGACGCGCGCGGCCTCGACTACCGGACCCGGCTGATGGCGGAGCAGGTCGAAGAGATGTTCGGCGCGATTCCGGACGGCCTGGAGAGCTTCGCGCTGGCCAGCCAGATCTGTCAGGCCGAGGCCAAGAAGTTCTTCATCGAGCTGGTGCGTTCCCGCCCGAAGATGACGGGATTGCTGTGGTGGAACCTGATCGACTGCTGGCCGCAATTTTCCGATGCGGTCGTCGACTATTACTTCGGCAAAAAGCTGGCCTTCCACTACATCAGGCGGATCCAGTCTCCGGTGCTGCTGCTGATGCCGGACGCCGACGCCTGGACCCAGCGCCTGCTGGCGGTCAACGATTCGCGCGAAGCGGCCGCCGGAAGCTTCCGGGTATGGGACGGCGAAACCGGCGAGGAGTTCGCCGCCGGCGAATTCAGCGTCCCGGCCGGCGGCAGCATCGAGGTGGCGCAGCGCCGGAGCTCCACCACCTTGCAGCGGCTGTGGCTGATCGAATGGCAGTTGACCGGCGGCCTCCGCGGCGTCAACCACGCCATGACCGGCCATCCGCGCTTCGATCTGGCGCGCTACCGCGACCGCTGGCTTCCGGCGATCGCGGCGCTGGACAAGAGCTTCGACGCCGCGCAGGCCGGCCGTTGAGCCCCAACCAAGACATAAAAAAAAGGGCCTGCAATCACATTGCAAGTCCCTTATTACCATCAATTAAAATGGCAGCCCCGTAAGGATTTGAACCTCAACAAAATGAACCAGAATCACTTGTGCTACCGTTACACCACGGGGCTGCTTGGATCGGATGTCCGACCGAGCTTTAATATAGCCGGAGTTTTGTAAAAAGCAAGCAGGGAAACGAAAAATTACCCAGGGAGATCGAAATTACCATGTACCGCAATGTCCTCACTCTGAATTCGCGCCGCGAAATCACCGCCGGCAACCCCTCCGAACTGGCCGCCGCCGTCGGCCGCGCCGCCGACCTGCGGGTCTTCACCATCTTCAATTACGAGGAACACGTCAACCCGGGAGCGCCCGGCCACGACCCGGTCAAAGAGGTCTGCGAATTCCGCACCACCTACCTGATCGAAAAACGCTTCGCCGCCGGCATCATGATGCAGCGCATGCCGATTACCCCGCCCCACGGCTTCGGCGAAACCCCCTCCTGGTCGTTCTTCATCTACAACCAGGACGGACACCAGGCCATCGCCCGGCCCTTCCTCGACCAGGTCCCGCGTCCCGCCCCCGAGGGTGAAGTCGAGGCCAAGCCGATTCCGAACATGCCGAAGTATCATACCCTGAGCAGCTTCGACGAAAAATCCAACGCGCCCTGCTCCAACTTCATCTACGATTTCGAAGAGTTCCGCTACCTGGTCCAGGACGAGTGGCAGGAGATCTTCGCCCACGACCGCGACGGCAACACGACCTCGGGCAGCCTCGACGCCTTCACCGACGCCTTCGCCGCCGGCGTCGATTTCAAGGTCGGCGTCTCCGGCCTCTTCGGCCGGCAGGAGTGCGAACTGTTCACCCACGCCGGACCGGGGTACTACAACACCGCCACCCGGGTCTTTTCGATGGGGACCCAGACCGTGACGCTGGTCGAACCCGGCATCCCGCTGGCCTACGCGAGCGGCAACTGGAGCTTCGGCAACCTCTTTCTGCGCAACGACGGATACTGCGAATACTGGCGCTGCGATCCGTACACCCTGAAATACGACAAGATCTGCGAACGGGCGGCGGTACGCTACTTCGTGCGCGCCGGCCGGTGATGGCCCGCCGCAGCGTTCTTTTGATCGCCGTCAACCTGGCGTTGGCGGCGATGCTGGTCGTATTGCTGGTGATCCATCAGCGCGAAAAAATCGTCACCCGGAAATACCAGCTGCCCGCCATGAGCACCTGGGCGGCGCTGGTCTTCCACGGCGCCGACGACCGGTGCGAAGCCGCCCGCGCCGTCGCGGCGCGCGAATTCGCGGCAGTGACCCGGATCGCCAACGTCTTCGATCCGGAATCGGAGCTGTCGCGGCTCAACCTGGCGCAGCCGACGCCGGAGGCGCCGTTTCAGTGTTCGCCCGAACTGGCCGAAATCCTGGCCCTCGCCGACGACGCCTGGCGCGCCTCCGGCGGCGCGTTCGACATCACAGTCAAGCCGCTGATGGAGCTGTGGGGCTTCCACCGCGCCGCCGACGGGGTGCCGGACGCGGGCGCGATCGCCGCCTGCCTGGAAACGGTCGGGTGGGGCAAATGCGTCCGTTTCGACCGGGAAACCGGTCAAATCGCCTTTCTGCGGCCGGGCGTCAAGCTCGATCTGGGCGGCATCGCCAAAGGCTGGGCGGTCGACCGCGCCTGCGACGCGATCCAAAGCGAAACCGGTATGGATTCCGGGCTGGTCAACCTCGGCGGCAACATCCGGGTGCTGCCGCAGCCGCCGCCCGGCCGCGAAGCCCACCGCGTCGGCATCACCGACCCGGCCGATCCGGCCGCCATCGCCGGCGAATTCGACCTCGCCTCCGGGGCGACCGCCAGCTCCGGCGATTACCGCCGCGGCATCGACATCGACGGCGTGCGTTACTCCCACATCATCGACCCCCAGACCGGTTATCCGGCCGGTCTCGCCGGAGACACCGTGATCGCTCCCGACGCCGCGACAGCCGACTGGCTGAGCACGGCGTTGTGCGTCAACCCGGAACTGGAGCCGCCGGAGGGGTGCGCCGCAGTGCTCTTCGATCACAACAGGCGCTGGAGACTGATCGTTTCCGGCTCGTCGATTGGTTTTTCGAAGTTGTCGATGGACGGCGTCAGCACCGCCAGGTGATTGGTCAGCGACCAGGCGGCCGGAATGTCCATGCGCTGGAGGCCGCTCCCGGGCTTGGACGGATCGATGTATTCCAGCCGGTCGCGGCTCTCGTTGTAGCCGACCACCAGCAGCATGTGAAACGCGACCTGTTCATCGGAGGAGTCGGCCAGCGCCGTCCAGATCAGCGGCACGCCGCGCCGGATCTGCCGCGCCACTTCGCGGCGGAACTTCTTCAAACCGGCGTCATTGGCGTTGCCGATGGACAGCAGGACTTCGCGGTCGAGCTTGGGCAGCGTCGTGCTGATCCACGCCCGGACCTCGGCGGGGGGACGCCGCCGGATGGACTTCAGATCCAGCTTCCGGCGTTTCATGATGTCGGCCCATTTATTGTACAGACTCAGGAAATTCCAGATCGCCGAATAATCGCGGAAATAATCGTTGACGTAAACCAACCGGAAACTCGCCCGCAACGGCTCCTCCAGGAGCTTCATCGCCTCGGCCAGCTCCTCCATCTGCGCCCCGGCGTCGGGATCGACGCCCAGCCACACCGCCAGCAAATGCTGGTCGGCGCGGCTGCCGTAATAGCGCAGCACCATTTCCAGGGTCGCCGCGGCGCAGTACTGGCGGTCGCCCTGCCGGACCGGCGCCACGGCCAGCCGGCCGGAACCGCGCACCAGCCCGGCGGTCCCGATCGGGACCGACAACTCCTCGAAGACGTCGCACGGCTGCGGCGTCAGGATGATTTTGAGATAGGCCAGTCCGTCGGCGTTCGCGGCCCACAGCATCGCCAGTTGTCCCCAGGCGGCCTGCCAGTAACGCGCATGAATCACGATGTGCCCGAAGTCGAAACGCGGCCGGGCCTCCAGTTCCGGCCCGAGGGCCATCCTGAGCCGGCGAACCGCCTCGTCAGCGGTCAGGCCGCCGTTGAAAGGTTCCCCGGCGGTGAAAATCACCAGTTCGATGCGGTCGAGGCCGGCTTCGCCGAAGTGAAAATCCCCCTCGGCCGCCTGGAGGCCGACCAGGGTCAGCGCTTCGCCGGCGTCCAGGTAGTAATGACGCCAGGAGCCGGTTTCATCGCCGGTCAACACGGCGGCGGCGCGCCACTCCTCCGGCAGCGTCTCCGGCCGCAGCCGCCACACCGGCAGCGGCAGGTCGAAAAGCCCCGCCACCTCGGCCGCCGGCAACGTCCAGCCGGCCACGGCCAGCCACCCGGCCGCAATCCGCGCCGGCAGGCGAAACAAATTCATTCGGCGGGATGTCCCACCGGCTGCGAGAGCTGGACCCGCCAATTTTCCGGCAACTTGAAAAGTTCGGCGATCCGCTCCTTGTCGACGCTGGCGCAGACCACGGTGGCCAGATCGGCCGAAGCACAATACAAGTAGACGTTTTGGACGATGGCGCCGGTGTGAATGGCCGGATAGACCAGTTGGTTCTCTTCGCCGCCGCGCACCTTGTCGAGGTCCGAAACGTAGACCAGCACCGCGGGAGCCGACTTCATCATCTCCTGCTGCCGGCCGCATTCGCCGCGCAGATCGCCCTCGACCTGGAGCTCCAGGGCATGGGCGGGGGCGTCGTAGCGGTAAACCCCGTCGGGCAGGGCGACGAAGACGGTGATGTCCTGGATGTTCATCGCGGTCGGAGCGGTGCGGCGGCCGTCGGGACGGGTGACGCCCCAGGCGGCGTAAAGCAGGTCGGAGAGCTCCTGATCGCTCAGGGCTTCGGGCGCGAAGCTGCGCTGCGATTTCCGTTCGGTGAGGGCCTGCATCAGCGGCTTGCCGCCCTCTTTATCCGGTTCCGGCAGCTGAATCGTCGCCTCGGCGGCCAAAGCTCCCGTACTCAAAACCATTGCGGCGATTCCCATGGCGACTGCTGCGATTTTCATAAACTCCTCCTCTGTATTGATGTGCTATTATGATACTCCCGATTTCGCTTTCGCGCAAGTGCGAAGGACAAAAAAAATCCCGGCCGTTCGTTCGGCCGGGATGGGACGCTGGAAAGATTACTCCAGCGCCGCGTAGATCATTTCGCGCAGCTCCTCGTAGGAGGCTCCGGCGACGAATTCGGCGATGATGGCGGCGTGGGCCGCGGGATTGCGGCGTTCGACCAGGCGCATCAGCAGATAATCCTGGAAGCCTTCGCGCGCCGCTTCGAACTGGCGGGTCGGCACCGGCCCGTTCGGACCGGGATAGACCAGCGTGAAGCTGGTGCCGAGGCCGGCCGCGCCCATGTCGTCCCAGGACTCGAAGTGGGCGGTGTCGAAGTAGGCAAACATGTTCCAGCTGTTGAAATTGCGCCGGATCGCGTTCCACACCAGCATCCGCGGATAGTTGACGTTTTCGCGGCTCTCGGATTTGGCGCGGCTGGTCACCACTTCATAGAAGCCGTTGTACTTGCGCGGCGCCTTGAACAGCTGTCCGCAGTCCGGATAATCCACCAGCGAAATCGCCGGCAGCGAAATGTTCACCTCGCGGGCATACCACTCCTTGATCAGCGGGTAGATCACCCCGTCCGGCTCGAAGTGCGGCGCGGCCGACTGCCACGAACAGGGGTTGCAGGTGATCAGCGCCTCGGGGACCGCCTGGTGCATCGCCGTGGCGATTTCACCGAAAAGCCGGTAATTCCGGCGGTTCGGCTCGTCGGCCATCTCGAAGAACCACTGGTCGAAATTCAGTCCGCGCCGCTTGGCGAAGTCGGCGATGCTCCGGGTTTCGGCCTGGATTTTCGCGACGTCCTCCTGCTGCAAGCCGTCCTTGCCCCAGTCATAGTCCATATGGCCGGCCGCCCACAGCCGGCCGCCGTATTCGCCCTGCCAGAAGCCGAAGAGCATCCGCGGCTGCGCCGCCTGCATCAACGCGCCCAGCGACTCGGGGCCGGCCAGGCTCCGTTCCGGCAGCACGGTGGCGCCGATTTCCAGGCGGTGCCGGGCGTCGCTGGCGTTCCAGTCGAGCGGCATGAACGGGTACTGGCCGATCGGTTTCCACCAGAAGTTGACGTAACGCGCCTCGTCTTCGAGCATCGCGTCGAGCACCCGCACTTCGACCGGCTTGACCGCGCCGCCGGCGGAGAGCTCCGCGGTGTAGCGGCCCGGCGCGCAGCCGTCGGCGACGACCTTGAGCCAGCAGAAGAGGTTGCCGGCGCGGTTGAGTTCGATCCGGGGAAATTCGGCGATGACTCCGCCGTTGGTGCAATAGCGCCGGAGCACGTCGGCTCCCGGCTTGTTGGCCTCGGAAATCAGCACGGTGAGCTGGACGCCGAAGTCACGCGACGGCAGCGCGCCGAAGACCATGATCTCGCCGGCCAACCCCTCCGCCGCGTTGCCGGAAGCGTCGCGGAACTCCGACAGCGCGATTTCCGTGGACACGGCGGCGTCGAAGTAGCTGCTGGCCAGAACCAGCGCCGCCGCTTCGGAGCCGTTGCGCACCATGGTCAATTCTACCGGGCGCGCGGCGTTTTCCGGCGCGGGCATCACCGCCGACTTGCTCAACGGATCCCAGGCCGCCACTTCGCCCCAGATCACCGCCGGAACCGGATTGAAGGCGCGTTCCAGCGTCCGCCGCCAGCGCCGGAATTCACCGGCGTCGATGGTGGTGTTGGTGATGCCGGGCACGCCCTGATGATAGCTGATGTCGTAGACCTGCCACGGCGGCGCGGGCTCCTCGCCGGGGACCGACGGCAGCCGTTCGCCCCAGGCGTAGACTTCGCTCAGCGCGACCGGGCCGCCGGCTTCGGCGGCGATCGCAAAGACCAGATAGCGCGCCGTCACCGGGGCGTCCAGGATGAAACGCGCCACCGTCATGGCGTTTCCGACCGCGAAATTCCGGCCGGAGAAAACCTCGGTCAGCGCGTCGGGGGCGTCGCCCGCGGACAGGGTCAGCGTGTAGTTGCCGGGCGCGATGTGCAAATCGACCTCGGTGAAGACGCAGCGCTGCCGGAAATCGAATTCCACCGCCGCCGGAGCCGACAGAAGCGGCGACAGGGCTTCTTTGAAAACGAAATTGTGGTTGCCGATATCGCCGTTCTGCAGCCGGCGGCCCCGCTGGGGCGAATTGTCGCCGGCGGAGTCGCCGGAGCCGGCTTCGAGCCCGCCGAGGTAGCGGTAGGCGGCGCCGGTCAACTGGACGTCGCCGTAAAAGCCCTGGTTGTCGCTCAACAGCGCCCCGGCGGGCGCCGGAGCGATCGTGTCGTCGCTCCAGCGGACGTCGGCGGCGGACAGCGGCGCCGCGAGCAAAGCGGCGGCGGCGAGGTAAAAACACTTCATCGGATCAATTCTTTCAGGTACGGTTTCGGTTCAGTTCACGGTAGCGTTGTACAGATCGGTACCGGCCGGCCAGACCGCCGCGACCAACTGTTCGACATGGCCGTCGGCGAAGAGCATGCTGATCCGCCTGTCGTGGACATTGCCCATGTCCCAGATATTGATGGTCTCGGTGTTGAGGTAGCCGATCCACGACTCGCCGACGGTGAAGGTCTGCGACGGCGTCTTGTAGCTGGACAGAGCCTGCCCACCGTTCTGGCAATTGAAGCAATAGGTGAGCTTGCTCTTGTCCCAGGTGCCGCCCCAGCCGCTGGGACGGTAAAAGCCGTGCGAACCCTCCATGGTCGGGCAAACGAAGATGTTGTAATCCTCGGAGTTGTAGTTGACCGCCAGCGCCAGGTGCCACGGATTCGACTGCGGCCAGAAGTCCTGGACGTGACGGTTCACCGGCCGGCCGGCCCGGGTGGTGGAACAGGCGAAGGCAAGCGGCATCTTGTCGTCGTTGTCCCCAGCGTAGAAATGGAAGAACAGCCCCTGCTGCTTGATGTTGCTGACGCACTTGCTCGCCTGCGCCGCGGCCCGCGCCTTGGAGAGCGCCGGCAACAGCATGCTGGCCAGAATCGCGATGATCGCAATCACCACCAGGAGCTCAATGAGTGTGAATTTCCTCTTCATCGACACGATCCTTTCCCTTGGTTGGCGGCAATAGCCGCTTTTTTGGAAATATATGGTAAACATACCATGGCTATCCATTATACCAATATTATAGTGTATCGCCGATCAAAAGTCAATAGCGACCGATGATTTTTTCAAAAAAAAGTTGTTTTTTTGCGATCCGCCGGAACAGCGGGCGCACCGGAATTTCAGCCCAGGCGCAGGCCGTTGTACCGCAGATGCATTTTGGCGCGGGTGCGCTCCAGGGAGACCTTGCCGGAAAGCAGGTCGCGGAAAAGGTCGGTGATCTCGCGGGCGACGAAAAAGCTCCACCGGCCGTACTTGCAGGCGCGGATGCGGTCCACCGTATCGCGCCACCACCCGATGCAGTAAGCCGGGTGGACTCCGGCCAGGAACTCCGGAGCGTCGCGGTGAAACGGCACCGCGTTGAGCTCGCCGGCGATGCGGCGCTGGACCGCCGGGGACATCATATAGTTGAGGAACATCGTCGCCTCGCCCTGCCGCCTCGAATTGCGCGCCACTCCGAGGAAGCTGGCCGCGCCGTAGACCACCCTCCCCGGCGGCGGCTGCAGCGGCACGATGCCGATTTCGTGGTCGACGTCGGAGAAGTGGTGCAGTGCCAGACTTGACCACTCGATCATGAAAAACTGCCGTCCCGAAAACTGGTCGTTGAGCCGCTCGGGAATCGACATGGTGATGTCCGAATGGATCAGCCGCTTGCCGCGCATCGCGTCGAGCTGTTCGAGAAAACCGTCGATTTCCTCGATGCGGTACTCGTCGTGAACGCCGCAGGCGAGGATAAAGTCGCCGATGGTCCCGGTGATGTACGGCGGCTCCGGCAGCGCGGCGCGCAACTGTTCGAGCAAGGAATAGATCTCGCGCTTCGGCAAGTCATCGGCAAAGCCCTCGATGCCGTGCTTCCGGGCCAGGTTGCGATTGTAATAGCAGCAGAAGTAGTTGGTGTAGACCGGCAGCAGGTGCTCGCGCATCTCCGGCGGGCAATCTTCGAGGCAGCGGGTCAGAAACAGCTCCGGATCGGCCACTTCGTGCTGGATATCCAGCGGCAGCGGCGCCAGCAACCGGCAGTTCTCCGGGTAACTGCAGCACTGGACCAGGTCGGCCGGATGCTTCTCCAGATACTTCTCCAGCTCGGGAGCGCGCAGCTCCAGATTGGGCAAAAAGTCGATTTCGGCGGTGATGCCGTGGCGCTCCAAATTGAAGTTGCGCACGGTCCGGGTCCAAAAGGCCTGCTGGTTGGGAAAGGCCTCGAAGAGCAGCAGCTTGAGCGGCGCGCCGTTGGCATTGCTGCCGATGAAGTTGGCGAAACTCAGCTTCGGAGCGGTGATCTCGTCGATCGCCGGGCCGTCGCCGCCGGCGGCGTTGGTGAAGGTCCCTTTGCGCCCGAATTGCAGCAACCGCGCCTCGGCGAGGATGTTCAAAGCGTTTTTGATGGTCTGCCGGGAAAGGTCGAGCACCTCGGACATCGTCCGCTCCGACGGCAGCCGGGTGCCGGCCGGAGCCGAGGCGACGAAGTCGCGCAGCCGCCGCTCCAGCTGCTGATAGATCGGCACCGCCGAACTGCGGTCCACGCCGAAGCAACGGCGGATATCCGCCGGCGTCATCGTCGCCGCCGCCTGATTTTCGATGTTGGCTATCATACCACTATTTACCATACCATACTATAACCGTGTTTGCCGCCGGTGCAATACCCCGAAACGATTTTTTCGGCAAAAAATCTTCGCCGGGGAGAATTCGCCGTCAAAAACCGCCGCCGGGTTGTAAAAAGGCGCTTGCCGGTGTATCTTATCGTCAATACCAACGACAGGACCGCCACGATGAAATATTCACGTCTCGCCGCCGGCTGCGTCGCAGCGGCATTCGTAATGGCGCCGGCGGCGTCGGCTTACCGCGACCAGGCCGCCGTCGAAGCCGAATACGAGGAGCGCCACGCGATCCTCGGGGTCAGCCCGCTGACGGCGAAGCCGCCGGACATGATCTACTACATCCCGGCCCAGGTCGGGGGGGCGCTCTTTTCCGCCGTCGGCAATGTGCTGGCCTGGCCCTTCACCATCGGCTACGGGGTATCGCGGGGGGATTTCAGTCTGGACACCTTTGTGCCGCCGACCGATTGGTCGGAGCGGTACTTCGGGACCACCGGCGCGTATTTGCTGGGGGGACCGTTCTGGTGTTTGAAAAAAGCGTTCTGGGACGGCCCGGCGTGGCTCTTCACGCCGTCGGAATCCGAGCCCGAAATCGATATGGCCGTCGACACTTCCGACGGCGCAATACATGAGGAGGTTATTTCGGAATGAACAACGGCATCACCAAAAATTCGTTCATCGTCGACCGCCTCGGCGAGTGCAAGGTCGATTCCCCGCTGGACATGATCGATTTCGTCAATGAGGGCGAACGGGTGATCTATTCGCCGCACCTGTCGACCCTGGCGGCGAACAAGGAAGACATCTGGAGCTTCGAAATGGCCGGCGCCCG
>JAVBSD010000310.1:0-6276 GCA_031547325.1 Victivallaceae bacterium
TACCTGGTGCTGGGCGCTTTCGCCGGCGGCGAATTGATCGGCACGGCGCGCTGTTTGTCCGACGGCGTCGGCGACGCCTACATCCAGGATGTGGTGGTGGCGGCCGAATGGCGCGGGCGCGGCGTCGGCGGGCGGCTGGTCGACCTGCTGGTGGAGCGGCTGACCGCGGCCGGGGTCGATTGGATCGGGCTGGTGGCCACGCCGGGACACGCGGATCTCTACCGGCACCACGGGTTTGCGGAGCTGGAGGGCTTCACGCCGATGCGTTACGGTTCAAGTTCATGATCCGGCGGGTTGCAAAGCGGCGCCGGACGCGGTATATTTAGCGAAATTACGGAGAAATTCAATTGCGCGGGCATGTTCTGAAAATCATTGAGGCGATCGGCGAAGATCCGTCGCGCCAGGGCCTGGTCGATACCCCGGCGCGGGTGGAAAAAAGTCTGAAATTTCTGTTGCGCGGTTATCAGCAGGACCTCGCCAGCGTGGTCAACGGCGCAATCTACGACGCCGAATCCGACGACATGGTGATCGTCCGGGACATCGAATTTTTCAGCTTGTGCGAACATCACATGCTGCCCTTTTTCGGGCGCTGCCACATCGGTTACATTCCGACCGGCAGGATTCTCGGGGTCAGCAAGCTGGCGCGGATCGTCGACATGTACGCCCGGCGGCTCCAGATCCAGGAGCGGTTGACCAAGGAGATCAGCTCCGCCATCCAGGATACCATCGGCGCCGAGGGCGTCGGGGTGGTGATGGAGGCGCGCCATTTGTGCATGCAGATGCGCGGGGTCGAGAAGCAGAATTCGGTGATGACCACTTCGAGCATGATCGGCAGTTTTCGCCGTGAAGCCGCCGCCCGCAATGAATTCCTGCGGCTGATCAAGGGGTGACGGGTACGATGCGGGCACTGGTTCAGCGGGCGGCTTACGGCCGGGTGACGGTCGGAGGCGAAGTCGCCGGCGAAATCGGCCCCGGGCTGGTGATCCTCCTCGGAATCACCCACGGCGACGGGGAAAAGGAAGCGGCGTGGCTGGCGAAGAAATGCGCCAACCTGCGGATTTTCGAGGATGACGCCGGGCTGATGAACCGGAGTTTGGTGGAGGTCGGCGGCGCGGCGCTGGCGGTGTCGCAGTTCACCTTGTACGGCGACGCGTCGGCGGGGCGGCGTCCGTCGTTCACGCAGGCGGCGCGGCCGGAACACGCCGAGCCTTTGTACGAATTTTTTTCGGCGGAATTGCGCCGCCAGGGCGTGACGGTGGCCAACGGCGTCTTCGGCGCGGAGATGCGGCTGGAATTGCTCAACGACGGGCCGGTGACTTTGCTGGTGGAGACGCCGGAATGAAAAATGTGGTGATTCTCGGAGCCTCCGGTTCGGTGGGGGAGAGCGCCTGCAGGGTGGTGCGGCAGTTTCCCGACCGCTTCCGGGTCCGGGCCCTGGTCGGATTCCGCAGCGTGCAGCGGCTGGTCGAAGCGGCCGCCGCGACCGGGGCCGCCATGGCCATCTCGGCCGACCCGGCGTTGGCCGGCGAACTTGCCCGGATGGCGCCGGCCGGCGTGACGACCGCGGCCGGGGAGGGGGCGATTCTGGACGCGGTGACCGATCCCGGGGTCGATATCGTGGTCTGCGCCATCGTCGGAACCGGCGGGCTGCTGCCGACGCTGGCGGCGCTCGCCGCCGGCAAGCGGGTGGCGCTGGCCAGCAAGGAAGTGATGGTGATGGCCGGCGACCTGGTCAACGCCGAACTCGATTGCGGCCGCGGCGAGGTGATCCCGGTCGACAGCGAACACAGCGCGCTCTTTCAGTGTCTTCAGGGACGGCGTCCCGACGAGGTGAAAAAACTGTGGCTGACCGCCTCCGGCGGCGCTTTCCGCGATTGGAGCCGCGCCGAGCTGGCCGGGGCGACCCTGGCCGATGCGCTGGCTCATCCGGTGTGGTCGATGGGGCCCAAAATCACCATCGACAGCGCTTCTTTGATGAACAAGGCGCTGGAATTGGTCGAGGCGAAATATCTTTTCCGGCTGCCGGCGGAGAAGCTCGGCGTGGTGCTGCATCCGGAGAGCGTGGTGCATTCGCTGGTCGAGCTGGCCGACGGGGCGCTGATCGGCCACATGTCGCGCCCGGACATGCGTTTCGCGGTGCAATATGCGCTGAGTTATCCGGAGCGCTGGGACGGGGAGTTGCCGAAGCTGGATTGGACGGCGGGGCTGGCGCTGCATTTTTCCGAGCCCGACCGGGAGCGTTTCCCGTCGCTGGGGTTTGCCCGCGCCGCGCTGGAGGCCGGCGGCACCCTGCCGACAGTGCTCAACGCGGCCAACGAGGTCGCGGTGGAACGGTTTCAGGCCGGGGAGATCCGGTTTACCGAAATATGGAATATCGTCGAATACGCGCTCGGCCGTTCGGCCGCATCGCCCCAGGCCGACCTGGAGACGGTGCTGGCGGCCGACCGCGAGGCGCGCGCGCTGGCGCATGAATATGAAATAACATCAGGAGGATGATGCCGTGGGATTTATGAATACGATGCTGGAGGTGCTCGGCTGGGCCGGGTCGGTGGTTTTCGTGGTTTTTTTCATCGGGCTGTGTATTTTCGTCCACGAGCTCGGACACTTCATGGTCGCCAAGTGGCGCGGGCTGCACATCGACGCCTTTGCCCTGGGCTTCCGCAAGGTGTGGTCGAAGAAGGTCAACGGGATCGAATACCGCATCGGCTGGCTGCCCTTCGGCGGCTACGTCGAGCTGCCCCAGGTCGACTCCTCCGAAGCGCACCCCAAGGCCGCCGACGGCACCGAATTGCCGCCGGCGAAGCCGCTCGACCGGATTCTGACCGCGGCGGCGGGGCCGATCTGCAACATCATTTTCGGCTTGTTCCTCGGCTGCTTCATCTGGCTCTTCGGCATGCCGATGGATGCGGACACCACGCCGATGGACCGGATGCTGGTCACTTCGGTGATCGAAGACAGTCCCGAGTACGCCGCCGGATTGCGGCAGGGCGACGTGATTGCGGCGTTGAACGAGGAGCCGTTCGAGTGTTCGTGGCGCGAATTCGCCCAGCGGCTGATGCTCCAGCCGGGGCTGGCGGTCAAGCTCGACGTGCTGCGTGACGGCGACGTGCGGGAGATTTCCTACACCGCTTCGCTCGGACTCAACCCCGCGAAACCGCGCGAATTGGAATTCGAGGGCATGCCGTGGCCATTTTTCACCGTCAACGTGCCGGTGGAGTTCCGCCCGAACCCCGGCTCGGCGCTGGCCGACGCCGGCATGCGGCCGCATGAGCTGGTCACCGCGATCAACGGTTACCGGCACAGCGATTTGATCGATATGTACCGGCATTTTCAACCGGAAGACGGGACGGTGGTGTTCACCGTGCTGCGCGACGGCGTCGAATCCGAGCTGCCGCCGGTCGCGCTGCCGGCGGCGTTGACGCGCTACCTCATCGGCATCACGATGGACGGAGCCAAGGTCGCAGAGGTGAATGTCGACAGACCGGCGATCCGTGCCGGAATTCTGGCCGGCGACACCATCGTCGCGCTGAACGGGACGGAAACGCAGGGGTATGAGCACTTTTACGACCTGCTTCAGGAAAATGGCGAAAAGCCCTGCAAGGTTACCGTCCGGCGCGGCGGCGAAACGCTGACCTTCGAATTGACTCCCGTGGTCGACACCATCTGGGAGATTCCCGCGGAACTGGCCGCGACCAGCCATCCGACGCCCTTCAAACAGTTGGAGGATACGGTGCGTTTGAGTTACAAATCCCTGCGCGGCATGATGATCTATCTCGCCAACCAGGTTGGGGTAACCGAGACCACCAGCGCGGTCAAGCCGCGCAACATGTCGGCGATCGTCGGCATCGCGACGATTCTCTTTACCGCCTCGAACCATTCGTTCATGATGGGGCTGTATTTCGTGGTGGTGGTGTCGTTCGCGCTGGCAATCTTCAACCTGCTGCCGCTGCCGGTGCTCGACGGCGGGCATATCTTTTTCTCGCTGATCGAAATCATCTTCCGGCGGCCTCTGCCGCGGTCGCTGATCCGGGTGCTGAGTTATCTTTTCGTCGGCATTCTGATTGGCTTCATGCTCTACGTGACCTTCTATGACATCCGGCGGCTGGTCAACCGCTTCGTGCCGGAAACGGTCCAGCCGGCGGTCGAAGCGCCGGAGGACGGCGAATGAAACGCCGCGCGACGCGGACGGTGATGCTCGGCGCCGTGCCGGTGGGCTCGGCGCATCCGGTCACCATCCAGTCGATGACCAATACCGACACCCGCGACGCCGCCGCGACCCTGGCGCAGATCGGCCGCCTCCAGGCACTCGGTTGCGACATCGTGCGCCTGGCGGTTCCGGATCTGGCGGCGGCGGCGGCGGCGGGCGAGATCGCCCGGACGAGTCCGCTGCCGGTCGTCGCCGACGTGCATTTCGATCACAAACTGGCGCTGGCGGCGATTGCCGCCGGCGTTTCCGGCATCCGGATCAATCCGGGGAATATCGGCAGCGCCGAGGGGGTGCGCCGGGTCGCCGAGGCGGCCGGAGCGGCCGGAATTCCGATCCGGGTCGGCGCCAACTCCGGCAGCCTCTCCGGCGAATGGCGCGAACGCCTGGCGCGCTCTGAGGCCGGGACGGAATACGACGATTTGCTCGCCGAGGCGCTGTGCCGCAGCGCGCTCGAAGAGTGCGAGGTGCTGGAGCACTTCGGATTCCGGGCGATCAAGGTGGCGCTGAAGGCTTCCCGGGTCGCGGTGACCATCGCCGCCAACCGGCGTTTCGCCGAGCGCACCGATTATCCTTTGCACCTCGGAGTCACCGAGGCGGGGACTCCGGAATCCGGGGTCGTCAAGTCGGCGGTCGGCATCGGAACTCTGCTCGCCGGCGGCGTCGGCGACACCATCCGGGTCAGTTTGACCGCGCCGCCCGAGGAGGAAATCCCGGTGGCGCGGCGCATTCTTGAGGCGCTGGAGCTGCGCCGGGGCCTGTGCGAAGTGATCGCCTGCCCCACCTGCGGACGTACCGAGGTCGACCTGATCGCCCTGGCGCGCCGGGTCGAGGAGCACCTGGAAATGCTGCGGCGCGAGGGCGCGGAGCTGACGCTTCGGCGGATCGCGGTGATGGGCTGCGCGGTCAACGGTCCCGGCGAAGCGGCCGACGCCGACTGGGGACTGGCCGGCGGCCGCGGCGAAGCGGTGCTGTTCCGCAAGGGCGAAATCGTCGGCAAATATCCGGAGGCTGAAGCGTTGGCCCGGCTGCTCGCGGAAATCGATCTGGCGCGGATCAAATGAATTTTCGGCGAAAACGTCGTGGCGCGGTTGCCATATCGGAAAAACGGAGCTAAATTACCCCGTATGCAGAATATCGCCTACAATCGGATGGGCCGGATCATCGCGGCCGGAATGGCGGCTTGCGCCGTGTGGACGGCCTGCGGCGACGACATCGAGGCCAATGCCCGGCTGGAAGCCGGTTTGCGCAAGACCGAAGCCGGCGATCACGCCGGGGCCGCCGCCGATTTTCTGGCGGCGGAGCTGCTGGCGGATTCGACCCGGCTCAAGGCCGGAGCGCTCACCGAAGCGATCAAGGCGCAGCGCGCCGCCGGAATGCTCTACAGTGAATTCGAATCGATCGAGAAGATGCTCGACTCTTATCCGCTGTACGCCGACTATCCGCAGCTGGTGGCGCGGGAATACGCGATCGGCGACGCCTATCGCGACGGGTACCGCGAACCGGCGTTCGCTTCCCTTGCCTGGATCGGCTGGCTCACGGGGCCCGACAAATCGTCGGAGATTTACACCCGGGCGCTGGAGCGCGCGCCGTTTTCCGACGCTTCGGCGGCGGCGAAATTCGAATTGGGGCTGCATTATCTGACCAGCTTCCGGAACGTTGAGGACCGCAACCGCGCGCTGGCGCTGTTCCGCCAGGTCATCGCCGACTACCCGGAGACCCGGGAGGCGTATGACGCCGCCATCGAGCTGGCCAACGCGCTCTTTCAACTTTCGGGGCGCGGCGACGGCGACGGCTCCTACAATCGCGAAGGCATCGAGGTGATGGAGGCTTTTCTGCTCAAATACCCCGACGCGCCGGAGCGCGACTGGCTGACGAACATGCTGGCCAAATCCAAGGACCAGCGGGCGGCAAAACTGCTCGGCACCGCGCAGTTTTACCGGCGCATGGAGCGAGGCCAGGCCGCCGAAGGCTACCTCAGCCAGATCCTGAAATTCTATCCGGATTCGACTTCGGCGCGCGAGGCGGAACGGAGGTTGGCCGAGCTCGACCGCACCTTCATTCCCGACGGA